>DATMCA010000198.1:0-7524 GCA_035559015.1 Umezawaea sp.
GTGCGCACGCTCGTCGGCCGCGTCCTGCTCCCCCGCCTCACGTCCCGGGAGCCCGACGAGCCGTTCTGCGCCGAACTGCTGCGGCACAGCGGCGGCAACCCGTTCTACCTCCGCTGGATGCTCGACGTGGCACGGGAACGCGGCCTGAGCCCGACGTCCGCCAACGCGGACGCGATCGGCACGCTCACCCCTCGGCACGTCGTCCTGCACGTCACCGAACGACTCCACGACCTGGGCCCGGCGGCCCGGCGGCTGGCCCACGCCATCGCCGTGCTGGGCCCCGGCTGCGCGCTGCGGCACGCCGCTCGACTGGCCTTCCTCACGCCCGACGAGGCCAAGGTCCAGCACGACCGGCTGTGCGCCGCCGCGATCCTCCACCCCGGCTCCACAGTGGACTTCCGGCACCCGATCATCCGCACGGCGGTCTACGACGCCATGGACCCGTCCCGCCGCAGCGATGCCCACTTCGCGGCGGCCGAGCTGCTGCACGGCGAGGACGCCGACACCTACGCCGTGGCCTCGCACCTGCTGTCCGTCCACCCAGCCGCCAACCCGTGGGTGGTCGACCGGATGACCGCGGCGGCCACCTCCGCGGCCGAGTCCGGCCTGTCCGCCACCGCGGCCCGCTACCTCAAGCGCGCGATCGACGAGCCGCCCACCGCTTCGAGGATGTGCCGGGTCAGGTTGCGCCACGGCCAGGCGCTGGCGCTGGGCGAGGTGGCCAAGGCGCTGCCGGAGCTGCGCGCGGCCTACGAGCAGGCGCCCGACGACGTCCTGCTCGCCGAGGCCGCCATCGCGCTGGCCAAGACCCACGGCTACGCCGACCAGCTCGGTGACGCGGTCCGCCTGCTCGACGCCGCGCTGGAACGCTGTCGGGACGAGCCGCTGCGGGAGCGGCTGCTGGCCGAGCAGGTGCTGTGGGCCACCTGGTGGGCCGACGACCCGCTCCGGTCCGACCGGATGGGGCTGCTCGACCGGATCGCTCCCGGGCTGCCCGGCACCAGCCACCCGCAGCGGCTGCTGATCACGGCCCACGCGTGGAGCCTCGTGCAGCGCGGCGAACCGCTGGCCGGGGCGTTGGCGGCCGTGGAACGGGTCGTCCGGCGCGGTGTCGTGTTCGCCGACGCCGACCAGGGGATGGAGGTGGCGACCATGACCGCGTTCGTCCACCTGTACTCCGAGCACCAGGACATCGCCCACGCCCTGTTCGACCAGGGGGTCGACGACTTCGACCGCCACGGCTGGCACGGCACCCACCTCGCCTTCGCCCACACCAACCGGGGCCAGTCGGCGCTGCTCGCCGGACGGACGGCCGACGCGGTCGCCGACGCCGACATCGCCCTGCGGATCGCGGACCGGAGCGGCACGGGCACACCGGCCCAGTGGTTCGCGACCGGCACCCTCGTCCAGGCCCTGCTGGCCCGCGGCGACGTCGAGCGGGCCTCTGCGGTGTGCGCCGCGCGGAACTACGCGGGGACGTTGCCGGACGCCCTGATCCTGCCGGTCCCCAGGGCCGTGCTCGGCGTGCTGCTGCTGGCTCGCGGCGAGCACGACCAGGCCGTGAGAGCGCTCCGCGAGGCCTGCCGGTGGCTGGACTCCGCTCCCCTGCCCAACCCGGCGGTGTGCCCGGCGCACCTCGATCTGGCGCTGGCCCTGCGGTTCTCCGCACCGGACGAGGCGCACGAGGTCGCCACGGCCGCGCGGCGGCGCGCCGACCGGTTCGGCGACCCGACGACGAGCGGGCGGGCGCTGCGGGTGCTCGCGGCGTTCCACCCGGACTCCGGGATCGACCTCCTGGAGGAATCCGCCCGCCTGCTGGAGAACTCCCCGAACCGGTGGCAGCGGCTGGTCACGCTCACCGAACTCGGCTCGGCGTTCCTCCGCTCCGACCGCACCGACGACGCCCGTCGCGCGCTCGGGGAGGCGCTCACCGCGGCCGACGAGTGCGGCGCCACCGCCCTGCGGAACGTCGTCGCACGCGGACTCGGCCGTGCCGGGGTCACCGCCGACCCGCCGAAGCGGGTGAACCTGGTGTCACCGCGCCTGCTGCGGATCGCCAACCTCGCCGCCGAAGGCCGGTCCGAAGCGGACATCGCCCACCGCACGGCGCTCGACCTGGACACCGCGACCGCGCTCGTGCGCGAGGCCCACGACCGGTTCGGCACCACCTCGCGCGCCGAACTCCGCCGCGCGCTGAAGGCCTGAGGCCCCCTTCCGGCAGGGTGCGGCGGGTGACGGGACCGCGGCGGGAGCAGGTCGCCCGGCCGGCGGGTGTCAACGTGGACCACCACGTGCGGCTGGGAGCGTTGACCGAGGCCGCTGGAGCCCACCACTGCCTCGAAGCGGGTGGCACGCCCGGCCGGATCGTGCTCACGACCTGACGCGCGGCCCACCACCGTCGCGAGACTCCGGGTCGCGGCTTCCCCGCGTGCTATAACCTGTCAAGGACGAGTTTGGAGGTTAGGTCGATGGTGGTCGAGACCGACGAGTCGCTGCTGCTCGACCTCCTCAACACGACCCCCGTCGTCGACGGGGTCCCCACCGACGACCTCGCCGCCGCCGGTCCCCGGTGGCTGGCCGACCACGGCCAACCGTCCACTGAGGACGAGTGGCGCGCGGTGCTCGACGCGCGCTCGGCGCTCCAGGACGTCGTCCGCGGCGACGCGCTCCCGGCGGCCCTCACCCGGTTCGTCGACGGCGTGCGCTACCGGGCCGCCCTGGCGGGTGAGGGTGTGGAGTGGACGCTCGACCTGCCCGCGGGCCGGACCGCCGCGGCACGGGCCGTGCTCGCCTGGGACGCGCTCCGGGTGGCCGACCCCGGCCGCCTGCGACCGTGCGCGAACCCCGACTGCCGGCTGTTCCTGATCGACCACAGCAAGCCGAACAGCGCCCGCTGGTGCTCGATGGCGGTCTGCGGCAACCGGATGAAGGCCCGCAGGCACTACGAGCGCACGCGCCGGACGAACGCGGGCTGAACCGGGTGGTCAGGGGACGCTCGGCTCCTGCACGGCGGGTTCGGCCGGGGTGCGGGCGCGGCGGTCCCAGAAGCCGAGCATCGGGGTCGCCATGACGGTCGTGACCAGCGCGACCACGACCAGCACGCTGAACAGCTCCCTCGTCACGATGCCCGCGGCGAGGCCGACATTGATCGCGATGAGCTGCATCAGGCCGCGGGCGTTCATCAGGGTGCCGACCCGCACCGCCACGGCCGGTGGCTCGCCCACCACGCGGGCGGCGAGCCAGCAGGCGCCGAACTTGCCGAGCACCGCCGCGGCCACGCAGGCGAGGGCGAACAGCAGCAGCGCCGGGTGCACCAGCAGGCCGAAGTCGGTGTTGAGGCCGGAGTAGGTGAAGAACAGCGGCAGGAACACCAGGTTGACCGGGTTGATCGTCGTGACCGCCCGGTCCACGGCGTCCGAGCGCGGGAACACCACGCCCAGTGCGAACGCGCCGAACACCGCGTAGAGGCCGATCACGTCGGTGTACCAGCACGCCAGGAACAGCACGGCGACGACCAGGAGCAGCAGGTGGTCGGGGCTGAGCCGCTCGGTCACCGCCTCGATGCGCCCACGGGCCCGCACCAGGACCACGAGCCCGAGCACCAGGACGACCGCACCGCCCGCGGCGAGCGCGAACAGCCCGGCGCTGCCCGCGGCGATGCTCAGCACACCCGCGAGCATCACCCAGGCAACCGCGTCGTCCAACGCGCCCGCGGCGAGCGAGAGCGAGCCGAACCGGGAGTCGGTGAGCCCGCGCTCGGTGATGATCCTGGCCAGCATGGGGAACGCGGTGATCGACAGCGCGACGCCGACGAACAGCGCGGACACCACGACCGGCACGTCCGGCTCGAAGACGTCCACCAGGTCGAGGGCCACCAGGCTCAGGCCGACCCCGAGCACGAGCGGGGCGAGGACGCCCGCCACCGAGATCGCGGCGGCCGACCGGGCGACGCGGCGGACGCGGTCCACGCGGAACTCGTAGCCCGTCCGGAACATGAACACCACGAGCCCGACCTGGCCCACCACGTACAGGACGGGGCGGAGCTGCTGGGGGAAGAGCGCGGCTTCGACGCCGGGTGCGAGCAGGCCGAGCACCGACGGGCCGAGGACCACGCCCGCGACCATCTCGCCGACCACCGGTGGCTGGCCGAGCGAGCGCAGCGCCCACCCGACGAGCTTGCACGTCACGAGGATGACGACGACCGCGAGGAAGAACGCCGGCGCCAACTGGGTGGTGGACAAGGTCGTCACGTCCTTCGGGTCGAGTGGGTCAGCCGCTGACCGGGCAGGCCTTCCGCCGCTGCTCGGCGTCCTGCGCGTCGAAGTGGTTCCCGGCGAGTCGGGCGCGGCGGGCGTCGAGCACCATCCAGGTGCCCAGGCCCAGTTGCAGGAGGCTGCGCCAGAGGTCCTCCCACCGGTCGCGCACCCGCAGGAACACCCGGACCGCGAGCAGGCGGTGCGCGGGCAGCGGGTCGTCGCGGCGGACCAGCAGGCACGGGGCGGCGTGCGGGATGGAACGGGTGTGCGAGGCGGTGGAGTCGAGCGTGAAGCGGGCGAGCACCTCGCGCACGGCGGCCCGCATGGCCAGCGGGGCCAGCCGCCACGCGGGGCACGGCCGGTTCGCCGCGACGCCGAACGGGATGTGGTGGGCGGCGCGGCCGGACAGCCGCTCCCAGCGGGACGGGTCGAACACCTCCGGGTCGTCGTACCCGGTGGCGTGGTAGTCGGGGTAGCTGAAGCACAGCACCGAACCCGAGGGCAGCGTCGTGCGCTCGTCGACCTCGATGTCTGCTGTGGTGATCCGGTGGGCGATGCCGAACAGCGGGTACAGCCGGAAGGTCTCGTCCAGGACGTGGCCGAGGTAGCGGTCGTCGTCAGGATCGGCGGCCAGGCGTTCCTGCACGTCGTGGTGCCGCGCCAGCACCAGCAGCAGGTGCGCCATCGCCTCGGACATCTGCACGACGGCGGTGTTGAAGAACGTGCCCTGGAGGTAGTGCACGCGCTCCTGGAACGTCAGCGTGGCGGGCAGCTCGTGCGGCACCCCACCCGCCCGCACGCGGCGTTCGAGGTGGCGGGTGAGCCGCGCCCGGCGCGCGAGGTGCCGCAAACCGGTGCACTTCAACGAGGTCACCACGTCGCGGGCGTGCCCGACGATCAGCCGCCGGACCTCCGGCGGGCACGGCTCCCGGAACACCAGGCCGTGGAAGAAGTCCGCCCACACCGGCATCATCAGGTCCCGCAGCCGGACCAGCGTCGCCCGGCCGGTCACGAGTTCGTCGAGGACGGACGCCGTGGCGCGGGCCGCGGCGGCGGACAGGTCGGCGCTGGGCCCGGCCAGGACCCGCAGCGTGCAGCGCGCGACGTCGTCGTAGCGCGGCCCGGCCTCCAGGTGCTCCTGGTGGACCTCGGGGCCGGGGGCGAGCCAGTACCAGAACAGGTCGGACAGGCCCGCGCCCCGGCTCCGGCCGTTCGCGGCGGGGTGGGAGTACAGCTCCTCGAACCGGTCCGCGCCCACGACGTCGTCGGGGAACGTCCTCGCGCGGTCGCCGTTGACGCGGGCGAACACCTTGCCGCGCAAGGCGACCACGCGGTTCGGCAGCCAGTACGGGGCGGACAGCGCGACGGCCGCCGCGACCACCCCGGCGACCCTCACCACGTGGCCGCTCCCCTGGTGACGACGAGGTCGCGGGTCAGGTCCGCGAGGTCCCGGCCGCCGCACAGCGCGAGGGCGTGGTCGAACTCGTCGCGCAGCAGGTCCAGCACGCACCGCACACCGCGTTCGCCGTCGGCGGCCAGCCCCCACAGCACGGGCCTGCCCACACCGATCGCGGTGGCGCCGAGCGCGAGGGCGAGCGCCACGTCGCTGCCGCGCCGCACGCCGCCGTCGAGCAGCACCGGGACCCGCCCGTCGACCGCGTCCACCACGCGCGGCAGCGCGTCGAGCGCGGCGGGCACGGCGTCGAACTGGCGGCCGCCGTGGTTGGAGACGATGACGCCGTCCAGGCCGCGGCCGACCGCGAGGCCGGCGTCCTCGGGGTGGAGGATTCCCTTGAGCAGCACCGGCAGGGCGGTCGAGGCGCGCACGCGGTCGAGGTCGTCCCAGGAGAGCGCGGCCGACATCTCGATGTCGCGGGTGCCGCCGGGTGGACCGCCCGGCAGGTCCCGCATGTTCTCCGCGGCGAACCCCGCGGGCAGGTCGTCGAAACCGTTGCGGACATCGCGTTCCCGGCGGCCGAACACCGGCGAGTCGACGGTGACGACGAGTGCCGCGCACCCGGCGTCCTCGGCCCGGCGCACCAGGCACCGCGTCACCCCGTGGTCCGGTTGCGGGTAGAGCTGGAACCAGACCGCGGCGGCCGGGTCGACCGACCGCGCCGCCGCCACTACGGCGCCGACCGCCACCGTGGAGGCCATGCTGGACACCAGGACCGTGCCCGCGGCGGCGGTCGCCCTGGCCGTGGCCAGTTCACCGTCGGGGTGCGCGAGGCGGTGGAACGCCGTGGGCGCGACGAGCACCGGCATCGACGCCCGGCCGCCGGGCAGGTCCACCCCGAGGTCCCGGACGGCGGCGCCGCGCAGGACCCGTGGCAGCAGCGCGAGCCTCCCGAACGCGCGCTCGTTCTCCCCCAGCACGACCTCGTCGCCCGCGCCGCCCGCGAAGTAGTCGTAGTGCACGGGGTCCAGCAGTGCGCGCGCCCGGTCGTGCAGATCGGCCAGGTCGGGTCTCACGGCTCGCCCGCCGGCACCCGTTCCAGGCGCTCGCGCAGGAACTCGCGCAGTGGGCGGCGGTGGACGTCCTCGCTGTCCCACTCGTTCTCGAGGTTCTCGGTGACGTGGTGCTCGGCCACGAGTCCGCCGCCCCGGTACCACCGCACGACCGGGTGCAGGTAGCGCCCGTCCAGGCCGCTGGTGTCCTGCTGGGAGTTGCGGCCCGCGGTGACGTCGAACGGGTTGACCAGGTCGTGGTCCTCGCCGTACTCCAGGGTGGTCGTCAGGTACGACTCGACGTCGCCGAACTCGCCCTTGGCCACGGCGACCTCCAGGTGCGCGACCGGGACCTCCTCGGCGTAGCGCACCGAGCCGTCCGAACCGACCAGGACCGCGTCGCAGAGGAACCCGAAGACCTGCCAGAGCGCCGAGCTGCGGTTGACCCGCTCGATCACCGCGTCGCCGACGGCCTCCGCGGTGGGGGCCAGTTCCCGGCTCGGCCACGCCACCCCGTGGTGGCGCTGCTCCAGGATCCGGTGCAGGGCGCGCACGCCGTAGCGGAAGCCGTGGATGAAGCCGCTGGTCGACTTCTTGAAGTCCCGGACCTGGGTGATCGTCCCGGCGAAGTGCAGGCCGGGGACGTTGATCGATTCCCACGCCTCGGTCTGCGCCGGGAAGCGGCCGTTGATGGTCAGTTCGGGACGGCATTCCGGCGCGAACAGCGAGGCGTCGAAGCGGAACCCGGTCGCGAGGATCACCCGGTCGTAGCGGATTTCCTTCACCACCTCGTCCACCCGCTCGAATGCCACGCGAACGA
>DATMCA010000199.1:0-12313 GCA_035559015.1 Umezawaea sp.
CGCCTGGTCGGGCTGCTCATCAACACCGTGCCCGCCCGCGTCCGGTTCCGCCCCGAGGAGACCGTGTCGGAGCTGCTGGTCCGGGTGCAGGACGAGCAGTCGAGGCTGATCCCGCACCACCACCTCGGCCTCGCGGACATCCAGCGGGCGGCCGGCACGGGCGAGCTGTTCGACGTGGTCACGACCTTCGAGAACCAGCCGGGTCGGCTGTTCGACGAACGCACGCTCGGGGCGGACGTCCGGATCTCCCGGCCCGGGTTCCGCGACGGCACGCACTACCCGCTGTCGCTGATGGCCGTTCCGGGCCCGCGTCTGCTGCTCCGCTGGAGCCACCGCCCCGACGTGCTCACGCCACCCGCCGTCGCCCGACTGGTGGACCGGCTGCACCTGGTGCTGGAGACCGTGGTCGCCGGTGACCCGCCGGTGAGCCGGATCGACGCCCTCCTGCCCGACGAGCGGCGGCGGATCACCGGCGAGTGGGCGGGCACCACGACCCGGCCCGCACCCGAGGCCACGATCCCGGAGCTGTTCGAGCGGCAGGTCCGCCGCACGCCCGACGCCGTGGCACTGGAGCACCCGACCGGCGCACTGTCCTATTCGGACCTCGACGCGCGGGCCAACCGGGTGGCCCGCGCGCTCGTCGGCCGGGGCGTCGGCCCGGAAAGCCTGGTGGCACTGGTCATGCCGCGGTCGCCGGACCTGGTCGTCGCGATCCTCGGCGTGCTCAAGGCCGGGGGCGCCTACCTCCCGGTCGACCCGAGCTACCCGCCCGCCCGCATCGCGCTCGTGCTCGACGACGCCCGACCGACCGTGCGGCTCACCGGGATGGACGAGCTGGGCCCGCTCGACCGGTACTCGGGGGACGACCTCACCCAGGACGACCGCGCGGCCCCGCTCAACGCCCGGAACACCGCCTACGTCATCTACACCTCCGGCTCGACCGGACGCCCGAAGGGCGTGGTCGTCACCCACCTCGGCGTGCGCGGACTGGTCGCCGCCGACGCGCACGGCCTGGGCCGTCGGGTCCTCCAGTTCTCGTCGTGGAGCTTCGACGCCTCGGTGCTGGAACTGGCCGCCACCCTCCTGGTCGGCGGCACCCTGGTGCTGACGTCCGAGGACCGCGTCCTGCCCGGTCCGACCCTGGCGCGCCTGCTCGCCGACCACGCCGTCACCGGGGTGGTGCTGCCGCCGAGCGCGCTCGCGGTGATGTCCCCCGACGACGTGCCGTCCGGGGTCGCGTTCGCGGTGGCGGGGGAGGCGTGCCCGCCGGACCTGCCCGCCCGCTGGGCCGGGCACCCGGTGCGCAACGTCTACGGCCCGACCGAGACCACGGTCTGCGCGACGATCGGCGGACCGCTGGCCCCCGACGAGGACCCGCCGATCGGTCGTCCGCTGCCGGACGTCCGCGTGCACGTCCTCGATGGCGGTCTGCGGCTGGTGCCGCCCGGTGCGCCGGGGGAGCTGTACATCGCCGGACGCGGTGTCGCGCGCGGCTACCTGGACCAGCCGGGGCTCACCGCGCAGCGGTTCGTCGCGGACCCGTTCGGTCCGCCCGGCACCCGGATGTACCACACGGGCGACCTGGTCCGGTGGGACGACGAGGGGCGCCTGCACTTCCTGGGCCGCACCGACGACCAGGTGCAGATCCGGGGGTTCCGGGTCGAGCCCGGCGAGGTCGCGGGCACCCTCGGCAGGCATCCCGACGTGGCGCAGGCGGTCGTGGTGGCGCGCCGGAACCGGCGGGACGAACCGGAACTCGTGGCCTACGTGGCACCCGAATCGGTGGACGTCGACCGACTCCTGGCCTGGGCGGCGGAAACCATGCCCTCGCACCACCTGCCCGCCGCGATCGTCGCGCTGGCGGACCTGCCGGTGACCCACAACGGCAAGGTCGACCTCGCCGCGCTCCCCGACCCGGTGGAGCGGCTGGCGGGCTCCGGACCCGCCGCGCGCACGCCCCACGAGGAACTCCTGCGCCGGTTGTTCGCCGAGGTGCTCGGCCGGTCCGACGTCGGTGTCGACGACGACTTCTTCGCGCTGGGCGGCCATTCGCTGCTGGTGATCAGGCTGACCGCCGGGATCCGATCGGTGTTCGGCGTCGACGTCGAGCCGCGGGCCGTGTTCGACGCCCGCACGGTGGCGGCGCTCGCCCGCGGGCTGCCCGGTGCGCGGGCCGCGTCCTCGTCACCACGGCCACGGGCCCGGCCCGAGCGCGTCCCGCTGTCGTTCGCCCAGCGGAGCCTCTGGGTGCAGGACCGCCTGGACGGGTCGAGCGCGTCCTACCACGTGCCGCGGGCGTGGAGGCTGTCCGGCGACCTCGACCGGGCCGCCCTGCGCGCGGCCGTCGACGACGTGGTCACCCGGCACGAGAGCCTGCGAACGGTGTTCCCGCACCACGACGGCGTGCCCTATCAGTCCGTTGTGGACGGTCCGGCTCCGGTGCTGGAGGTGCGGTCGGCCGACGAGGACGCACTCGGGCGGCTGCTGGCCGAGGAGGTGGGGCGCGGGTTCGACCTGGAGGTCGACCTGCCCCTGCGGGTGACGTTGTTCGCGCTCGGGCCGCGCGATCACGTGCTCCTGGTGGTGCTGCACCACATCGTCGGCGACGGGTGGTCCGTGGACTGCCTGGCCCGCGACCTGTCGACGGCGTACGCGGCGAGGCGGCGGGGTCACGCCCCGGCGTTCACCCCGCTGCCGGTGCAGTACGCGGACTACAGCCTGTGGCAGCACGCGGAACTCGGCGACGAGGACGACCCCGACGGCCTGCTCGGCGGGCAGGCGCGGTACTGGCTCGACGCCCTCGCCGGAGCGCCGGAGGAACTGCCCCTGCCCACCGACCGGCCACGACCGCCGGTGGCGGACCGGGTGGGCGACTCGGTGCGGTTCCCGCTCGACCACGACCTGACCGGAGGTCTGGAGCGCCTCGCGCGGGACACCGGGACGACGGTGTTCATGGTCGTGCACGCCGCCCTGGCGGCACTGCTCACCCGCATGGGCGCCGGCACCGACGTGCCGATCGGCACCCCCGCGTCCCGGCGCACCGACGACGCACTGCGGGACCTGGTGGGCTACTTCGTGACCGTGCTGGTGCCACGGGTGGACACCGCGGGCGACCCGACGTTCCGCGAACTGCTGGCGCGGGTCCGCCGGGTGGACCTCGACGCCTTCGCGAACCCGGACCTCCCGTTCGACCGCCTGGTCGACCTCCTCAAGCCCGAGCGCTCACCGGGCAGGCACCCGTTGTTCCAGGTGGCCCTCACGGTGGAGAACGCCCCGGAGGTGACGCCGGACTTCGCCGGTCTCACGGCGGTGGAGGTCCCGGTGACCACCCGCACGGCTAAGTTCGACCTCTCCGTGGTGGTGCGCGGGACGGAAGGGCTCATCGAGTACGACGTGGCGCTGTTCGACCGCGTCACCGTCGAGTCGCTGGCCGCCCGGTTCGTCGGACTGCTGCGGGACGTCGTCGCCGACCCGGACCTCCGACTGCGGCGGATCGACGTGCTGACCCCGGCGGAACGCGCGTGGACCGACGCCGCGCGCACGGCCGTGGAGAAGCCCGAACGGCCGTGCCTGCACGAACTCGTCGAGGCACGGGCGATCACGGCGCCGGACTCCGTCGCGCTCGTGGCCGACGGAACCCGACTGTCCTACCTGGACCTCGACGCGCGGGCGAACCGGTTGGCGCACCACCTGATCGACCTCGGCGTCGCGCCGGGGACCAGGGTCGCGGTGCTGGTGCGGCGGTCGCCTGACCTGGTGGTGGCCCTGCTGGCCGTGCTCAAGGCGGGCGGTGCGTACGTGCCGCTCGACGACCGCAGTCCGTTGGCGCGCAAGCGGTTCATCGTGGCCGAGACGGACTGCGCCCTGGTGCTGACCGACCGCGCCGGTTCCGCGACCGGGCTCGACGTGCCCGTCCTCGTGGTCGACGAGGACGACCGGTGGGCGCCCTCGCCCGCCCACGCCCCGGACGTCCCCGTCGATCCGGGCCTGCCCGCGTTCGTCCTGTACACCTCCGGCTCGACCGGGGTCCCGAAGGGCGTCGGGATCAGCCACCGCAACATCGTGGAGTTCGTCGAGGACCGCGGGTGGGGCGTGGGCGCGTCCGACGCCGTCCTGGCGCACACCTCGTTGACCTTCGACGCGTCCACGATCGAGCTGTGGGTGCCGCTGGCGGCGGGTGCCCGCGTGGTCCTCGCGCCTCCCGGCGACCTGGAACTGCCCACGCTCGAACGGCTGGTCGCGCAGCACCGCGTCGGCTACGCGTGGCTGACGGCGGCGGTGTTCAGCCTGGTGGTGGCGGAGAACCCGCGGTGCCTCGCGGGGGTGCGGGAGGTGTGGACCGGGGGCGACGTGGTGCCGGGCTCGTCCGTCCGACGGCTGCTGGACCACTTCCCCGACATCCGGGTCGGCCACGCCTACGGCCCGACCGAGGTGACCACCGCCGTCACCTGCGACCGGCTGCGGGCGGGTCGGCCGGTGCCGGACGTGCTGCCGCTCGGCGGGCCGACGGAGGGTTCCCGGCTGCTCGTCCTCGACGACGACCTGCTGCCGGTGGCGGCCAACGTCGTCGGCGAGCTGTACCTCGGTGGCACCGGTGTGGCCGACGGGTACTGGAACCGGCCGGGGCTGACGGCCGCGCGGTTCGTCGCGGACCCGTTCGGGCCCGCGGGTTCCCGGCTGTTCCGCAGCGGCGACCTGGTGCGCCGCCGCGCGGACGGCTCGCTGGAGTTCGTCGGCAGGCGCGACGGGCAGGTGAAGATCAGGGGGCTGCGCGTCGAGCTGGGCGAGGTCGAGTCCGTGCTCGGCGTGCACCCCGACGTCGGACACGCCGTGGTGGTGGCGGGGGAGGGCAAGCGCCACCTGATCGCCTACGCCGTGCCGCGGCCCGGCTCCTCCGTCACCGCGGCGGACCTGCGCGCCCACCTGGAGACCTACCTGTCCGACTACCTGGTCCCGGCCTCGATCGTGCTGCTGGACGCCCTGCCGCTGGCCCCCAGCGGCAAGATCGACCGGGCGAGGCTGCCAGTCCCGGACCGGACGCCCGCCGCCGTCCGCGCGCCGGGCACCGACCGCGAACGGGTCCTGTGCGAGCTGTTCGCCGGAGTGCTCGGGGTCGCCGCGATCGGCGTCGACGACGGCTTCTTCGACCTGGGCGGCGACAGCATCATGTCCATCCAGCTGTCCAGCCGCGCGCGGGCCGTCGGGCTCGGGTTCACCCCGCGCGACATCTTCCTGAACCCGACCCCGGCGCGGCTGGCGAGGATCGCCGACCGGAGCGCCGTCGCGCCCGCCGTCCGCGACGGGATCGGCCGGGTGGAGACGACGCCGATCATGCGGTGGCTGCGGCGCCTCGGCGGTCCGGTCGACCCGTTCAGCCAGTCCCTGCTGATCACCGTGCCGCCGGGGGCGAGCCTGGACGACCTCGCGCTGGCCGTGCGCCACGTCCACGACCACCACGACGCCCTCCGGATGAGACTGCTCGACGACTGGTCGCTGGAGATCGCCCCACCGGGTGGCGCTCCGGACGTGCGGCGGGTGGACGCGTCCGATGGGGACCTGCGCACCCTCGTGGCCCGCGAGGCCGACCGGACCCGCGCGGAACTGGACCCGCGCTCGGGTGACGTGCTGCGGGTCGTGTGGCTGGACACGGGCCCGGACCGGCCGGGGCGGCTGCTGGTCACCGCGCACCACCTCGCCGTGGACGGGGTGTCCTGGCGGATCCTGCACGAGGACCTGCACCGGGCGTGGCGGGCGGCCATGGCCGGGCAGCCACCCAGACTGGAACCCGTCGGCACGAGCTTCCGCGCCTGGGCCGCCGACCTGGCCCGACCGGGGGCGCGGGACGCGAGGCGGGCGGAACTGCCGCTGTGGCGCTCGGCGGTGGACGCCGCGCCGAGCGCGCTCGACCCGGACCGGGACACCTGGGGGACCCTGCGGTCGCTCACCCTCGTGCTGCCCCCGGACCTGGTCGTGCCCGTGCTGACGACCGTTCCGGCCACGCTGCGCGCCGGGGTCGAGGACGTGCTGCTGACCGCTCTGGCCCTCGCCGCGGGCGAGGTCGTGGTCGACGTCGAGAGCCACGGCCGCGACGACTCGGCGGACCTGTCCCGGACCGTGGGGTGGTTCACCAGCGTCTACCCGGTGCGGCTGGACCCCGGCGACAGGACCGACCCCGGCCACGCGCTGCGGCTCGTCAAGGAGCGGCTGCGCGCCGTGCCCGACCACGGGATCGGCCATGGCCTGCTCAGGGACTCCGACCCGGTGCTGGCGGGCGCGGGCGTGCCGCCGATCGGCTTCAACTACCTCGGCAGGATGGACGCGCTCGGAACCGGGGACGGCTGGGCCCCGGCTCCCGAGTCCGACGCGCTCGGTCTCGGCGTGCCGCCGGACATGCCCGTCCCGCACGCCCTGGAGATCAGCGCTGTCACCAGGGAGGGGCCCGAACTCGTGGTCACCTGGATGTGGCCGGAACGCCTCCACACGCCGGACGCGGTGCGGGCGCTGGCCGACGCCTGGCGCGCGGCGCTGGTGGACCTCGTCGCCTACGCGTCGACGCCGGACGCCACCGGCACCACGCCGTCGGACTTCCCGCTCGTCGACCTCACGCGCTCGGAACTCGCCGACGTCGTGGCGCAGGTCGGCGAACCCGCCGACGTCGTCCCGCTGTCCCCGTTGCAGCACGGGCTGCTGTTCCACCTGCGGTCGCGCGCCGCGCACGGCTCGGCCGCGCAGGACGTGTACGCGGCCCGGCTCCACGTCGACCTGACCGGCACCCCGGACCGGGCGGCCCTGCGCGGAGCCGCGGACGCGCTGCTGCGCCGGTACCCGAACCTCGGCGCCGCGTTCGTCCACAAGGGACTGGACGTGCCGGTGGCCGTCATCCCCCGGCGGGTGGAGGCGCCGTGGGGAACGGAGACGTCGTTCGACCCGCTGCGCCCGCCGCTGCTGCGGTTCGACCTGGCCGGGACCGGGCCGGACCGGCACCGGCTGACGCTCGCGTTCCACCACATCTTGCTCGACGGGTGGTCGTTCCCGCTGGTGGTCCGCGACCTGTTCGCCCTGTACGCGGGGCGGGCACTCCCGTCGGTCGCGCCGTACCGGGACTACCTGGCGTGGCTGGCCCGGCAGGACCACGCCGCCGCCGAGTCCGCCTGGGCCACCGAACTGGAGGGCGCGGAACCGACCCTCGTGGCTCCGGGGTGCGGCCGTGAGCCGCTCCGGCCCGCGCGGATCGACTTCGAGCACCCGGCCGACGCGACGGCCGCGCTGCGGGCACGGGCCCGCGGCCTGGGGGTCACGGTCAACACCCTGGTCCAGGTGGCTTGGGGGACCGTGCTCGCCGAGGTGACGGGCCGGGACGACGTGCTGTTCGGCGCGGTCGTGTCCGGACGGCCGCCCGAACTGCCCGGCGTGGAGACCATGGTCGGGCTGTTCGCGAACACCGTGCCGGTGCGCGTGCGGGACGGGTCCGCCCAGCGCCTCCAGGACGCGCAGGTCCGGATGGGGCCCCACCACCACGTCGGGTTGAGCGCGGTCCACCGGCTCCTGGGGACCGCGGACCTGTTCGACACCATCGTGGCCTTCGAGAACTACCCGGTGTCGGCGGAGGCGTTGTCGACGCCTCCGGGATCCGGCCTGACGATCACCTCTGTTGGAGGCACGGATGCGGCGCACTACCCGCTCACCCTCGTCCTGTCGCTGGAGCGCACGCTCCGGGGCCGGATCGAGTACCGGCCCGACGCCTTCACCGAGGACGTCGCGGCACGGCTGCTCGACCGGTTCCTCGGCCACCTCTGACGGGGTGGGGCCGTGGTGACCGATCACCGGATCGTCGTGCTGGGCGCGGGCGTCATGGGCACGGGGATCGCCGCGCTGGCGCTGGGACGCGGCCTGCCCGTGACCCTGGTCGACGTCGACCCCGACCGGCTCGCCACGGCCGAGACCAGGGTGTTCCGCCAACTGCTGGCCGCGCGGTTCGCCGGACACCTGCCCGTGGACGGGAGAACGGGTGAGCTGACGACCGCGCGGTCCGTCGTGGACGGTCACGCGGTCGTGGAGGCGGTCACCGAACGGGCGGAGGTGAAGGCCGCCGTGCTGGCCGAGGTCTCCGCTGTCGTGCCGCCGGGGACGTTGGTGGTGTCCAACACCTCCGCCATCCCGATCGACGAGCTGGCCGGGTCGGTGGCCCGCCCGGAAGACCTCGTGGGCGTCCACTTCATGAACCCGCCCTACCTCATCCGGACCGTCGAGGTGGTTCGCGGTCCGCGCACGGGTGACGCGGCGATGGCGGCCGCGACCGCGCTGCTGGAGTCGCTGGGGTGCACGGGTGTGGTCGTCGGCGACGGACCGGGGTTCGTGGTCAACCGCATCCTGCAACGAACGATCAACGAGGCGGCCAGGATCGTCGAGGAGGGCAGGGCGTCGGCGGAGTCGGTCGACGCGCTCTTCCGGGGCTGCCTGGGCCACCGCACCGGCCCGTTGGCCACGGCGGACCTCATCGGACTGGACAACGTCGTCGACTCCCTGCGCGTGCTGCACGAGCGGACCGGCGACGACGGGTACCGGCCGTGCGCCTTGCTGACGGCCAAGGTGGACGACGGCGACCACGGCCGCAAGACCGGCCGGGGGTTCTTCGACTACGGGGAGACGTCATGACCGACACGTCGAGCGGCCCGGTGACCGCCGAGGCCGTGCGGACGAACCTGCTCGGGTTCCTGGAGCGGCGCACCAGGACGAGCTGGACCGAGGACGAGGACGTGTTCGACTCGGGCCTGGTCTCGTCGATGTTCGCCCTCGAACTGGTCGTCCACCTGGAGAAGACCTTCGCGGTCGACATCGGGGGAGCGGACCTGGTCCCGGCCAACTTCCGCACGGTGGCCGCGATGACCGCGCTGGTGCTGAGGTTGGGCGGCACCCGTGGGTGACGCGCGCCCGTCGGCGGCCGGGACCGCACCCGACCGCTAGCGCCGGGTCGGGTGCAGGACCCAGATGTTCGGCTCGGCGTAGGTGGCGAACCCGTCGGCCGCGCGGTGGACGGGCGTCAGCGCGCCCGGCACGGGATAGCCGCCCGGCCCCGGCATGGCGGTCCCGGTGAACGCCTCCCACCGCTCGACGGGCTGGCGCACCACCATGGACCGCTCCGCGACCCCCAGGAACGCCGCACCCGCGTTCAGGTGCACCCGCAGCCACGGGTCGAACGCCTCGCCGTCCTCCGTCAGCCAGGCCGCGTAGTCGGCGATCGGGATCAGCGGGTACCGGTGCTTCGCCGTCGGCCGCACCGGCGCGAGGATCCCGTCGTGGCCGCGTTCCGCCGCCCTCCCGCGGGCATCGGCCAACAACGCCTCGGCCAGCCCGCTCCGCCGGTGCCCGGCGACCACGGAGATCGACAGCAGGCAGGTGTGCCGGGCGCCGACCGCCCCGTCACCGTCCACAACGGACGTCAGCACCCCGTCGTAGCCCGCGGGCAACTCCGCGACCGCCCCCGACCAGCGCACGGGAACGGCGTTCAACACCCCCGCGAACCGCCCGTAGTCGTCCACCGCGCACACCTGGTAGCGCGGGAACAACCCGTGGATCCGGTGCCACCGCCAGTTCCCCGGCGACTCCCACGACATGAAGTCCGGCAGGTTGTCCCCGACCACCTCGTCCGCGACGGCCCGGAGTTCCGGCCGTTCGACGAGGTCCACGAACCGCCACGTGCGCACGGTCCGATGGTACGAAGGCGGTGCCGCGCGCCGGAGGTCTCGTCCTCGTGGGGAAGACTCCCTGCGCACGGCCCTCCCGAACGGTCAGGCCTTGGCCGACCACCAGGCCTGGCCGGTCTCGCCCAGCGTCGAGATCGGGTCGTAGTACGGGTAGCGGCGGTCCAGGGCCTCGGGGTCGGCGAGTTCGATGCCGGTCCGGTAGTTCTTCGTCCAGTACGAGATCCCGAGTTCGCGGTCGTACTCAGCGAGCTGGTGCACCCAGCGCTTGCCGACGTACGGCACGTCGCACACGATGCGCGGCGTCGCGTAACCGGGCAGGTAGCCCATGATCGCGTGCTGGAGGGCCTGCGCCTCCCAGACCGCGACGCGCCAGTGCTCGGCGTTCGGGATCATGTCGCACATGTAGAAGTAGTACGGCAGGATGTTCGCCTCGCCCTGGAGCGCGAAGCACAGGTCCAGCAGGTCGTTCGGGGTGGCGTTGACGCCCTTCATCAGCACGCCCTGGTTGCGGACGTCGCGGACGCCGACCTCCAGCGCGGTCCGCGCCGCCTCGGCGACCAGCGGGGTGACGGACTGGGCGTGGTTGACGTGGGTGTGGATCGCCAGGTTGACGCCCCGGCGGGACGCCGTGCGGGCGACGCGCTCCAGGCCCTCGACGACCCTGGGCTGGAGCCAGTGCTGGGGGAGTCCCGCCAGGGCCTTGGTGGCGAGGCGGACGTCGCGAACGGTGTCGATGTCCAGCAGGCGCATGAGGAACGATTCGAGCTGCGCCCACGGGACGTTGGCGACGTCGCCGCCGGAGACGACCACGTCGCGGACGCCGGGCGTGCGCTTGAGGTAGTCGATCATCTGGTCCTGCCGGTCGACCGGCTTGAGCAGCAGCTTGTGCTTCTGGACCGTGGGCGTGCTGTTGCCGACCAGGTCCATGCGCGTGCAGTGGCCGCAGTACTGGGGGCACGTCGACACGAGCTCGGCGAGCACCTTGGTGGGGTAGCGGTGGGTCAGGCCCTCGACCACCCACATCTCGGCCTCGTGCAGCGAGTCGCGCTCGGAGTGCGGGTGGCTCGGCCACTCCGGGTCGCGGTCGGAGCGCACCGGCATCATGTAGCGGCGGACCGGGTCGGCGAAGAACGCCTCGGTGAAGTCCTCCGGGGCCGCGTCCGGCGCCATGGTGTTGAGCATCTGGGGCGGCAGCAGCATCGACATCGTGGCCAGCGCGGCCTGGTCGGCGGCCAGCTCGTCGTAGAAGTGCTCGCTGAGCAGGTCACCCGTGACCTTGCGGAGCTGCTTCGCGTTCTTCACGCAGTTCACCCGCTGCCACTGCGCGTCCCGCCACTGGGCCTCGGTGACGTGGCTCCAGCCCGGGAAGCGGCGCCAGTCGGGCTCGACCAGCTCCTTGCGCACGTACGTGTACGGCTGGTGGTCGATGCCCTCGGACACGGGCGCGACCTCGTGAAGCGCGGTCATACGGGCTCCCTACGGGTTGGTTCGCGTAAAGATATCCTGTCACACCGCTAGTACAACGTAAATATTCCCGAACATGGGCGTGTTGACCGTGTAACACGCGTGAAATGTCCATGGTCACGAGGATCGCCCGCGGCGGTCGGGTGTCCGTGCGGCCGGATCGGATCGGCGGTCGCGGGAGCGTTTTGACCGACTTGCGCGTTGAGGGGGTATGCGCGTCTTCCTGTTGCTGTTGGTCGGCATGGCCGTCGAGATCGGCACCCTCATCGCCGTCGGCAAGTCCGTGGGGGTGCTCGCCACGGTCGGGCTGCTGATCCTGGGCGGCGTCATCGGCTCGATGCTGCTGCGCCGCGAGGGTGCCCGGACGATGGCGTCCTTCACCGAGGCGCTGCGCACCCGGCGCGCGCCGCACCAGGAGGTCGCCGACGGCGTGCTGATCGCCGCCGCGGGCGTCCTGGTCATCCTGCCCGGCTTCGTCAGCGACGTCGTCGCGCTCTTCCTGCTGTTCCCGCCGACCCGCCGCCTCGTGAGCCGCCGCATCGCCCGCCGCTCCGAGGAGCGCGCCGCCACGGCCGTGCTCAACCACCAGTACGGCCGGCCGCCGACCGCGGGCGCCGTCGTCGTGGACGGCGCCGTGGTCGAGGGTGTCGTGGTCGACGTCCAGGTCGACCCGGAGCCGCGCCCGTCCGGCAGGCCGGAACTGGCCTAGACGGTTGATTCCAAGGGGTCAGTGGTCGTAGGCGACCAACGATCGCTTGACCGGTTGTCCGGTCTTGTCGTTGTGCCAGATCGCGGCGGTCAGAGCGAGCACGCGTTGCAGGACGCGGACCATCACCCCGGCCGGGGTGCGTCCACCATGGCGTTCCAGGTCGAGCTGGCCCTTGAAGGTCTGGTTGATCGACTCGATGGTCTGGCGCAACGGCTTGAACAGCCGTGCGCCGGGCCGTTCGTCCTCGCCCTTGCGAGCCGGGCGCAGCAGCTCGACCCCGGCCTCGGCCAGGTTCCGCTCGAAGTCCTTGCCGAAGTAGTTCCGGTCCCCGATCAGGGTCTGGCCCGGCCGATCGGCCACCAGGGCGGGATCGGAAGTGAAGATGCCGAGCAGGGTTTGGCGTTCGTCGGCTTTGGCGCCGGTCAGCGCGAACCCG
>DATMCA010000200.1:0-5209 GCA_035559015.1 Umezawaea sp.
AACGCGGAGGTCGGCTCGGTCGAGGTGCCGCGGATCTTCGACGTCGAGTCGTACGCGACCGTTCACCAGCTCGTGAGCGGCGTTCGGGCGAAACTGCGCCACGACAGTTCGGCCGTTCGGTGCGTTCGCGACGCCTTCCCCGGTGGTTCGATGACCGGTGCGCCGAAGATCCGCACAATGCAGATCCTCGATGGGCTGGAAGGGGGACCCAGAGGTGTCTACTCGGGTGCCCTCGGTTACTTCTCGCTGTCGGGATCAGCGGACTTCAGCATCGTCATCAGGACTCTGGTGGTCCACGACGACAAGGTGAGTTTCGGCGTCGGAGGAGCCGTGATCGCCCTCTCCGACGGCGCGGAGGAATTCGAGGAGACAGCGGTCAAGGCGACCGCGATGCTCCGTCTGCTGGACACGCCGTTTCCCGGCCGCTAGTCGCGCGCGGTCACCGAAGCGGAATGTCCCACGATGTGGTTAACGGTCCGTTTCCCCGCGTTGACCCGCCAGTAGGCCAGGCCAACGCGGCGAAACGACGACGTCAGGAAGCGTGCGCTTCCTGGAACTGCACGACCAGGCCCTGCGGAATGCGGCCACGGTCCGAGATCTGGTGCCCCTGAGCACGCGCCCAGTCGCGAATCGCCTGCGCCTGAGCCTTGTCACCAGCCTTGACGGTGCTCTTGCCAGTGCCCTTGCGCTGCTTGCGGCCGCCCGCGCGACGCGCCTTGGCGACGAAGTCGCCGAGCGACTCGCGCAACTTGTCCGCATTCTCCTTCGACAGGTCGATGGAGTACTCCACACCGTCCAGCGCGAAGGTTACGGTCTCGTCGGCTTCGCCGCCGTCGAGGTCGTCGATGAGTTGGACGACGGTCTGCTGTGCCACTGTTCCTCCGTATGTGCTCGCATAGCGCGTGCTGCCGTCGACTGTAACTTCGCCACACGCTTCGGGGTCACCATAGTGCACAACTTGAATATCGGCTAACCTTTGAGAGGGAAAATGTGACCGATCCCCCCGGTCGGGTCATTTTGGTGCCTGACGTTTAAATGCACGTCAAGGCGCGACCGTTACCGTCACAATCGGTGCACGCGAGGGCGGCGAGGGCGCCTATCCTGGAGGCGATACCCACCCAGGGTAGGGAAGGCCGGGAGTGATGCACGGGTACACCTCGAACAAGGACGCCTACCTCAAGCGGCTCCGTCGCATCGAAGGCCAGGTGCGGGGACTCCAGCGCATGGTCGACAACGACGACTACTGCATCGACGTCCTCACCCAGATCTCAGCGGCCACCAAGGCCCTCCAGGCGGTCTCCCTCGGCCTGCTCGACGAGCACCTGAAGCACTGCGTCGCCCAGGCGGCCGCTGAAGGCGGCGAAGTCGCCGAGGAGAAGATCCGCGAAGCCAGCGAAGCCATCGGCCGCCTCGTCCGCTCCTAGGGCCCCTTTCCCGCGGGCGCGACCTGATCCAGTACAGTTGCCCCCTGCCGGCCCCCGTAGCCCAACCGGCAGAGGCAGCGGACTCAAAATCCGTCCAGTGTCAGTTCGACTCTGACCGGGGGCACGCACAGGATGCACACCGCGGGTCGGTGTGCATCCTTTCTGCTATCCGGGGCATCTCACGTCGTGCGCGGATCCGGCGTACCCGTGCATATGCCCGCCGTCGTTACCCTCTCGTGCCGTCCCGGTCCCCCGCGGTGAATGGGACGGGTGCTCGCGGTGCGTTCTCCGCGTCCCCCCGCGGTGTCGGTGGGCTTTCGTCGTGGCCGGGGATGTTGACCTTCGTATTCGCGTCCCGGTGCTACCCGTCCGGTGTCCGAGCCCGTGGAAGTGTGAAGTCGCGGGGTGAAAGCGGTGTGCGCGGGTAGGCGGTGTGCGAATGGGGCGTGTCCTCTGAGGACGGCGCGGATCGATGTGCTTTTCCTATCGATCGTCGACGCCGGGGGTGTTGCGGTGTCGGGGAAAGCGAAGGCCTGGTGGTCGGGGTGATCAGGGCCGGTCGTGGTGCTATTCGGGCGATCGGGGATGCGGGGGAGTGGGGTGCGGCTCGGTCGACCTGTCCCGGACGTCTTGTCGCATAGGGGGTTCGCCGGTCGTGGTCTCGGGGGAATACTGAGGGCTGATCAGCTTTTCCGACCGCGGGTAGGGGTGGCAGATGGTCGAGGGGGAGCCTGGCGGTTTACCCGACTTCGGGCCGTACCGGGTTCACGCCCTGCTGGGGCAGGGCGGGATGGGGGTCGTCCACCGCGCGTACGACACGGTGAACGACCGGGTCGTGGCGCTCAAGCGGCTGTCGATCAGCGATCGCGACTACCGGGCGCGGTTCCAGCGCGAGTCGCGGATCGTGGCGGGGCTGCGGCACCCGAACGTCATCCCGGTCAACGCGTTCGGCGAGATCGACGGGCAGCTCTACCTCGACATGATGCTGGTCGAGGGGGTCGACCTGCGGCGCGCGCTCGGGACGGGCGCGGTGGACCAGGACGGGGCGATCCGGATCCTGGCGCAGGTGGCGGACGCGCTGGACGCCGCGCACGCGAGCGGTCTGGTGCACCGCGACGTGAAGCCGTCGAACATCCTGATCGACCCCGCGGGCCGGGCGTACCTGGCGGACTTCGGCATCGCGCGGGAGACCTCGCCGGAGGCGACCGTGCTGACCGCGTCCGGCGACCTGATCGGGTCGTGGGACTACATGGCTCCGGAACGCCTGTCCGGCGGGCAGGTCGACGGGCGGTCCGACCAGTACTCGTTGGCCTGCGTGCTGTTCGAGTGCCTCACCGGACGGTTGCCCTACCCCGCGGGCGACACGGCCGCGAAGGTCGCGGCGCACCTGCTGCAACCGCCGCCCGCGCCGTCGGTGTTCATCCCGACCATCACGCCCGCGCTGGACGCCGTGGTGCTGCGGGGCATGGCGAAGGCACCCGGCCGCCGGTACGGGTCGTCGACCTCGCTGGTGGCCGCGGCGGAAGCGGCCGCCTACTCCGGGATCACCGTGCGGGCCGCCGCGCACACCGCGCCCGGCCCGGCGAACGGCCGCGACCAGGGCAGGCTGGTGCGGGCGATCGTGCGGTCGACGACCGTGCGCAGGCGGCCGACGCTGGTCATCCCGCACGACAAGCCGCCCACGTGCCCGTACCCCGGCCTGAGCGGGTTCGACCAGGAGGACGTGGACCTGTTCCACGGCCGCGACCACGTCGTCACGGACCTGTTGGTGCGCCTGGCCGAACAGCTCGACGGCGGTGAACCCGTGGTGTTGGTCGGAGCTTCCGGCGCGGGCAAGTCGTCGGTGCTGCACGCGGGCCTGCTGCCCGCGTTGGCGCTCGGCGAGGGGCCGGGCCAGGGCGACTGGCCGCAGATCGTCGTCACGCCGGGGAACGAGCCGATCACCACCCTCGCGACGGCGCTCGCCGCGCACGGCGACCTCGTGGCCGCGGAGTGGGTCCGGGTGATCCGGGAGAAGCCCGCCGAGTTCGGCTCGGTGTGCGCGCGGGCGCTCGGCAGTGGCGACGGCGTGCGCCCGGTGATCGTGGTCGACCAGTTCGAGGAGCTGTTCACCCACGGCACCCCCGAGGCGGAACGGCTGGCGTTCGCGACGGCGCTGGCGAACGCGAGCCCGGCACTGGTGGTCCTGGCGGTGCGCGCCGACCTGGTCGACCGGTGCATCGACCTCGCCCCGCTGCTGCCCGCGCTGAACGCCCCCGTGCTGCTGGGCGCGATGGACGCGACCGAGCTGCGGCAGGCGATCGTCAGCCCCGCACGGGATTCCGGCATCGACATCGAGCCCGGCCTGCCGGAGCGGTTGATCGCCGACCTCGGCGTCCGCGGCGAGATCGGCTACGACCCCGGCGCGCTGCCGAGGCTCGCGCACGCGCTGCGCGAGTCGTGGAACTACCGCGACGGCGACGTGCTGACGCTGGCCGCGTATCGCAGGGCGGGAGGCATCGACGGCGCCGTTTCCCGTACCGCGGAGGAGATCCACGACCGGCTTCCGGAATCCGATCGGCGGACGCTGCGCACGATCCTGCTGCGGATGGTGACCGTGTCCGACGACGGCGCAGTCTCCCGCAGGCGGGTCGACCCGCGCGAGGTCGTCGAGTCCGGCGAGCAGCAGGGCATCGTGGACGAGCTGATCTCCGCGCGGCTGGTCACCGTCGACGGGTCCGGTGCGCGGCTGAGCCACGAGGCCCTGGTGACGGCGTGGCCGCGGTTGAGGGACTGGATCGACGAGGACCGCGCGGGGCTGGTGCAGCACCGCAGGTTCGCCGACTCGGTCCGGGTGTGGGAGGAGTCCGGCCGGCAGCCCGACGACCTCTACCGGGGCCTGCGGCTGGCGGCGCTGACGTCGTGGCTGACCACGGCGGCCGACCGGGTGCGGCTCCAGCCCGTCGAACAGGAGTTCCTGGACCGGTCGAACGAGGCCGAGCACGCGGGCCAGGTCGCCGCGCGGCGGCGGACCAACCGGCTGCGCGGACTGGTCGTGGCGCTGAGCCTGCTGCTGGTGGTCGCGGGCATCGCCGGGTTCGTGGCGTACGAGTTCGGCCAGACCGCGCGCGCCGAACGCGACCGGGCGGACGTGGGCAAGCAGCAGAACCTGTCCCGCCAGCTCGCCGCGGAATCCGCGCTGGCCAAGGGGATCGACGGCAGGCGGTCGGCACTGGCGGCGCTCGGCGCGTGGCAGGCGGGCCAGACCGTCGAAGGGCGCAGCGCGGTCCTCAACGTCGGCTCCGACAGCTTCCGGGGCCGGCTGGCGGGCCACACGGCCCCGGTGACGGGCGTGGCGGTGACCGGCGACGGCAAGACCGCGGTGACGGGGTCGAGGGACGGTTCGCTGCGGGTGTGGGACGTGGCGAGCCGCAAGGAACTGGCCGTGCTGGCCGACGGCGAGGGCTGGTACCGCAGCGTGGCGATCCGCTCCGACGGCCAGGTGGCCGTCACCGCCGACATCACGGCCAAGAAGATCGAGCTGTGGAGCGTGCCGGAGCGCAAGCTGATCAGCACCGTGCCGGTGGCCGCGGTCGAGTTCGCGCTCGCGCCGGACGGCAAGACCATCGCGCTCAACCTCGGCAACACGATCGTCGTCCTCGACACCACCACCTTCGCCGAGGTCGGCAGGTTCCCGACCAGCCTCACCATCGCGACGGCGTTCAGCCCGGACGGCTCGCTGCTCGCGACGGCGGTCGGGAACGACGTCGTGGTGCGCCGGGTGGCCGACGGCTCGGTGGTCGCGA
>DATMCA010000201.1:0-2445 GCA_035559015.1 Umezawaea sp.
GGCCTTGACCCGGTCCGCCGGGTTCCGGACGTACATGATTTTGGAGTTGTCGTTGATCGAGCCGTTGAACAGGATGTTGCGCTCGCCGTGCACCAGCGAGAACACCAGCCGGTTGAAGAAGCTGCCGATCGGCACCCCACCACGCCCGGTGTAGGTGTAGCTCTGGGTGTCGGAGTCGTACTCGCGCGGTGCCGCACCCTCCTCGGCGCCGACGATCGAGTAGTCCGTGATCAGCTCGCCGTAGTAGATCCGCGGCTCGGTGACCCGCAGGCCCTCAGGCGCGGACGCCGCGTTGCCGGTGTCGATGCTGGTGAACCGGGGCAGGCCGCCCTGGCCTCCGGTGTCTTCGAGCTGCGCGTTGACCTCGTTGGCGGGAGCGACCACCAGGCCGTTGCCGTGGGTGTAGACGAGGTGCCGGTTGATCCAGTCCTGCTGGTTGTTGACCAGGCCCTCGCTGTTGAGCTCGCGCGCGGCGACGATGTAGTCCTGCGTCTTCCCGTTGACGGTGTAGCGGTCGATGTCGAGGTTGTCGGGGAAGCCGTAGAAGTTCCGCCGCTGCTGGAACTGCGTGAACGTGTCGCCGAGCTTGCTCGGGTCGAGCAGGCGGATGTTCGGGATCGTGTCGCGGTCGGTCCCGACCTCGGCGGGCGTCGCCTCCGACGTTCCGGCGTAGGGCTGGATGTCGACCTTGTCCTGTGTCAGGCCGAACGCCTGGCGCGTGGCGTCGATGTTGCGTTGGATCGACGGGGCCTCGCGCTCGTTCGCGTTCGGTGCGACGACGAACTGCTGCAGCACCGCGGGCCACGCCGCACCGACCAGCACGCTCGACAGCACCAGCAGCACGACCGCGATCGCGGGCAGCTGCAGGTTGCGCCGGAACACCGCGACGAAAAACGCCGCCGCACAGATGATCGAGATGAAGAGCAGGATCAGCTTGGCGGGCATCACGGCGTTCAGGTCCGTGTACGTGGCACCGGTGAACGTCGGGTTGCGCGTCGAGTACAACAACTCGTAGCGGTCCAGGTAGTACGCGACGGCCTTGAGCAGCACGAACACCCCGGCGAGCACGGCCAGGTGGGCGCGCGCGGCGGCTGACACCTGCCCGGCGCGACCCGTCAGCCGGATGCCACCGAACATGTAGTGCGCGATCAGCGCCACGATGAAGCTGATCGTGACGGCGATGAACAGCCAGTCCAGCACCCAGCGGTAGAAGGGCAGCTCGAAGGCGTAGAAGCTGACGTCGATGCCGAACTCGGGGTCCGTGACCCCGAAGGCCGTGGAGTGCAGGAACTGCTGCACGGTCTGCCAGTCGCCCTGCGCCGCGAGGCCCGCGATCACGCCGACGAGCAGCGGGATGCCGATCCCGAAGAGCCGCAACCGCGAGATGATCACGGTGCGGTACCGGGCGATCGGGTCTTCGGGGCCCGAGACGGGGACGAAGACCGGGCGGAACCGGTAGGCGATCCACAGCGAGAGGGCGACCGCCCCCCCGATCAGCACCGCACCGAGCAGGAACTGCAGGATCCGCGTGAAGATGATCGTGGTGAAGACGTTGCGGTAGCCGACCTCGCCGAACCACAGCCAGTCGACGTAGAGGGTGATCAGGCGGGACCCGCCCAGCAGCAGCAGCACGAGGACGCCCGCGGCGATGAGCAGGATCCGGGTACGGCGGTTCAGCGTCGGGGCTCCCACCGGGGGCCGCATGGCCACGGGACACGCTCCAGTGATCGGTGACTTCTCGTGCGGGCTGTCCCACGCCACGCCGACATGCCGACGTGGGCCACACCCTGCTGTGCCAACTCTACGGACGGCGTGTGGAGTTCCCGTGGGCCGGGCTGAGATGGGCAAACGGGAGGAATTTCCGGTCGGCGTCGTCGGTCGGCGTCGGGCTCAGCAGGATCGGGGCAGCGCACCGCTGTCGAGTGCCTCCAGCTGCGTGACCGCATCGCCCAGGCCGGTCACGCGGACCAGCTGCAGACCCTGCGGAGCGGTGGCCACGGCCTCGGCGCAGTTCTCGTCGGGGACGAGGAACACCGTGGCCCCGGCGTCGTGGGCGGCCCGCATCTTGAACGGGATGCCACCGATGGGCGAGACGTCGCCGGTCGCGTCGATCGCGCCGGTGCCGGCGATGAACCGGCCGCCGGTCAGGTTGCCCGGCGAGAGCTTGTCGACGACCGCGAGCGCGAACATCAGCCCCGCCGACGGTCCCCCGATGTCGCCCAGGCTGATCCGGATGTCACCGGCCCGGGGCTCGACGGTCGGCCGCACACCGAGCAGGCCCTGGGCGCGGTCGGGGCTCGCGGCGAGCGCGACGTCCGCCGTCTGCTCCTGCCCGTCGCGACGGTAGGTCACCGTCACGCTCTGGCCGGGCGCGGTGCCGGCCAGCGCCTCGGACACCGACGCAGGCGTGCCGACCGTGCGTCCGGAGACGGCGACGAGCTCGTC
>DATMCA010000202.1:0-9086 GCA_035559015.1 Umezawaea sp.
TGTTTGATCGCTCCGAACAATCACTGACAATTGCTGTCAGTTGTCCAGTTTGATCTCAAAGGAAACCCATTGACTGGGTTCATATAAGTTACTGGCTATTCGGCACGCTGTTGAGTTCTCAAAGAACACGCGCACACCATCACCAGCCGCATGATGCGACCCGATCCGGGGCATGTGCATATTCGAAGCTTGAAGATTTTGCTTTAGGTGAAACTAGACGCCCTGGTCAAATCGGCCCTTAGGGACCGCCGACTGGGTCTTCCCGTTTCGGAGACTGCCCACTCTACCACAACTTCTGGGAGCTTGGTTCGCACTCTCCGTCTGGCTCCGGCCCGCTGGGCGGTCCGTGTTGGCCTGACTTGGAGAAAGTTACACGTGCCGGAACAAGAGGTCAAATCGGGGGTCCAGCACCCGACGCACACCAAGAAACCGCAGGTCAGGTCCCGTACTCCAGCCCTAAGAGCACGCTAGCGCACCGTCGTTCCGGACAACAGTGTGACCGCCGTCACTCAAATGAGACCGAAATGGCCGCCGCCCCAAAGTGGGACGACGGCCGTCTCAGCGACGTAGTCGCAGGTCAGACCCGCACCTGCACGCCGGCGGTGTTGCGCTTGCCCCGCCGGAGCACCAGCCACTTGCCGTGCAGGAGGTCCTCCGCACCCGGAGTCCACTCCTCGTCGGCGACCTTCGCGTTGTTCACGTACGCGCCGCCCTCCTTCACCGTGCGGCGCGCGGCGCCCTTGCTCTCGGCCAGCCCCGAGCTCACCAGGAGGTCGACGATCGTCGGCGACTCCGACAGCACCGCGGTGCCGGTCGGGGCCTCCGCCATCGCCGCGTCGAGCGTGGACAGGTCCAGGCCGCTCAGCTCGCCTCGGCCGAACAGGGCCTGGCTCGCCGCGATGACCTGCTGCGTCTCGCGCTCCCCGTGGACCAGGTCGGTGAACTCCTGCGCGAGCCGCTTCTGCGCGGACCGCAGGTGCGGGCGCTCGGCGGTGTCCCGCTCCAGTTCCTCGATCTCCTCCTTGGAGACGAAGGTGAACAGGCGCAGGTAGCGGACCACGTCGGCGTCGCCCACGTTCACGAAGTACTGGTACCAGGCGTACGGCGACGTCATCTCCGGGTCGAGCCACACGCTGCCGCCGCCGGTCGACTTCCCGAACTTGCGGCCCTCCGCGTCGGTGACCAGCGGCGCGGTCAGCGCGTGCACCGACTTGCCGTCGACCTTCCGGACCAGGTCGACGCCGCCGAGGATGTTGCCCCACTGGTCCGAGCCGCCGACCTGGAGCGAGGTGCCGTACGCGCGGTTGAGCTGGAGGTAGTCGTGCGACTGGAGCAGCAGGTAGCTGAACTCCGTGTACGACATCCCGTCGCTCTCCAAGCGCCGCTTCACCGTCTCGCGGCCGAGCATCATGTTGATCGAGAAGTGCTTGCCGACGTCGCGCAGGAACTCCAGCACGGGCACCTGGCCGGTCCAGTCGAGGTTGTTGGCCACGACGGCGCCGGTCGGGCTATCGTCGAAGTCGACGAACCGCTCCAGCTGGCCGCGGATCCGGCCCGCCCACTCGGCGACCGTGTCGAGCGTGTTCAGCGTCCGCTCACCGTTGTCACGGGGGTCGCCGATCATGCCGGTCGCGCCGCCCGCCAGGACGATGGGCCGGTGGCCCGCCCGCTGGAAGCGACGGAGCAGCAGCAGCGGGACGAGGTTGCCCGCGTGCAGGCTCGGCGCGGTCGGGTCGAAGCCGCAATAGAGGGTGAGCGGGCCCGAGTCCAGGTCTTTCCGCAGTGCGTCGAGGTCGGTGGAATGCGCGATCAGGCCGCGCCAGGACAGCTCGTCAAGGATGTGCTCGCTCACGGGGATCGATTCTCCCCTACCTGGTCAAAGCGGTTCACCGTGCAGGGCGGTTTGTGCGCGGCCCCCGAGGGGTAGTCGAGGGTCCTGGGGGTAACCGAGAGGACTCGACCGATGACGTATCCGGATCGTGAACCGCGGCGCCCGGCCGAGGGGCACCCGCAGGGCGGGTACTCCGTGGAGGAGCAGCGGACCGAGCACATGCCCGTGCGCGACTCCCGTCGGGACGAGTACCCGACGCAGGTCGGCGCACCCGTGCCGCTCCCGGACGAGCAGCCGCTCCGGGAGAACGTGGTGCGGCGCGAGGAGGTCGTGGAGCGTCCCCGTGACGACCACGCCCGCGTGAAGACCGTGATGGTGGTGTGCGCGGTCATCGACGTGGTGTGCCTGCTGTTCGCCATCGTGCTGGCGGTGCACATCTTCCTGGTGATCGGCGGCGCGAACGCGGCCAACGGCTTCGCGCAGATGATCGAGGGCTGGTCGGCGGCGGTCTCGCTGGGGCTGCGCGACCTGTTCACCCCGGAGAACCTCGGCGCGCGCACGCTGCTGAACGACGGCTTGGCCGCGGTCATCTGGCTGGTGCTGCGGGCCGTGCTGACGAACCTGATCACCCGGCTGGCGCTGCCGGTCGGCCAGCGCCGCGTCTGGTACCGCAGGACCGCGACCTACTAGACGCCGGTCAGGACGACGTGCCAGGGCCGAACGCGGACCTGGAGCACGCCGCGGACCACCGACTGGTCCTCCTCCTGGGCCTGTCGGACGTGCTCGGCGACGGCGGTGGCGGCGACCCTCACCAGGGTCATGCCGTCGCCGCTCGCCGGGAACGGCCCGGCCGCCACGAGGACGCCCTCGTCGCGCAGCCCTCGGAGGAAATCCAGGTGGTGCTTGAAGTCCGGGTGGGTGAACACCCCTGACGGCCCGTCGACCGCCGGTCCGGGCGTGTGCAGGAACGCGAGCCAAACGGTCTCGGACGACGGCTCGGCGTCGGTGAACCGCTCCTGGTAGCCGCCCAGCACGACGGGCCAGCCGCGGCCGTACTCCGTGCGGGCGTCGGGTCGGCGTTCCCAGCCCCGGTGTTCGAGGGTCACGAGCGTGCGGTCGTCCGTGACCGGGGTGAACGAGACCTCCACCTCGGTGGCCCCCTCCGGGTCGGAGCCGGGGTGCCAGGTCATCCGGAAGCCGCTCGGCGGCTCCCAGTCCAGGACCGTGCCCCACACCGCTTCGCCGTCCGGGTGCCGCTCGACGAGCCGCCCGTCGCGGAACGCCACGGTGGCCGAGGAGCCGTGGACGCTGTGCGAGGCCAACGGCCACCACGCGCCGATCTCCCCGGTGAACACCTCGAAGGCGACGTCAGGCGTCGCGGCCACCACGATCTGGCGGCGGATCGGTGGAAGTGCCATCGTCCTGCTCCTCCCGTGCCGCCACTTGGGCGGCGAACGCGTCGAGCGCCCCGTCCCACTGCTGGACCAGCCACCGCTGGAGCGCGGTGAAACCCCGCGGCGCCAAGGCGTACAGGTTGCGGGTGCCGACGCCGCGGTGCTCGACGAGACCCGCGCCCTCCAGCACCTTGAGGTGCTTGCTGACGGCGGGCCGGCCGACCGGGAGGCCGGCCGCGAGCACCCCGACCGGCGCCGGACCGTCGCGCAAGCGCTCCACGATCCGACGCCTGGTGGGGTCGCCCAGCGCGTCGAAGACGCGTTCGGGCAGAGCGTCGAGCATGGTTTCAGTCAACACAGCGTTCGGGTAAAGCGTCGAGCGCGGTTTCAGTCAACACAGCGTTCGGGCAGAGCGTCGAGCACGGTTTCAGTCGCAACACAGAGTCTGATTGGTTCCTCATGGGTAACGGTTGCCCTAAAGGAACCACTGCGTCAGGACAACGGGGGACGCCGCTTCGCCCCCTTGCGGAACGTGCTCACGGCGGGCGAGTCGGCGATCCAGAACCGCCACGGCACCTCCATCGCCACCGTGATCCCCACGCGGGGACCGCTCACCACCTCGGAGTCCGACACCGGATCCCCGGCGTACAGCCGCACCGACGCCTCCGGCGAGGTGAGGTCGACGCCGTTGTGCGACCGGTCGAGGCCGAGCACGCCGGTGAGCCGCGCGGGCCCCTTCGCGAGCTCGGCCTGGCCGCGCGCGGACGGGCGGCGGATGTGGGCCAGCTCCGACCCCTTCACCACCTCGCCCGCGCGGATCAGCACCGCGCCGGGCTCGCCGTCGGTCAGCGACACGACGTTGCAGCAGAAGTGCATGCCGTAGACGAAGTAGACGTACAGGTGGCCCGCCGGGCCGAACATCACCTCGTTGCGCGGGGTCTTGCCGCGGTGGCAGTGCGACGCCGGGTCGTCGAACCCCCGGTACGCCTCCACCTCCACGATCCGGACGCCCACGACGCCCTCGGGGGTCGTGCTCTCCAGGACGCAACCGAGCAGGAGCCGCGCCGCGTCGACGGGTTCGACGGCGAGCTCCTGCTCGGTGAGCTGCCTACCTTCCACGGCCTGCCGTGAACCCACGCGCGATCGACACGCGGTCGGCGAGCCGCTTGAGCTGTTCGGCGACCCGGTCGGGCGCGGTGCCCCCGTGGCCGTTGCGGGACGCGATGGAGCCGCTCACGGTCAGCACGTCGCGGACGTCGGGGGTGAGGTGCGGCGACACGTCCGCGAACTCCTGGTCGGTCAGCTCGTCCAGCCCGACGCCGCGCTCCTCGGCGACGCGGACGCAGCCGCCCGCGGCCTCGTGCGCGATCCGGAACGGCACGCCCTGGCGGACCAGCCACTCGGCGATGTCGGTGGCCAGGGTGAAGCCCAGCGGCGCCACCTCGGCCATCCGGTCGGTGTTGTAGCGGATCGTCGACAGCATCCCGGCGATGGCGGGGAGCAGGAGTTCCAGCTGCTCGACCGAGTCGAACAGCGGCTCCTTGTCCTCCTGGAGGTCGCGGTTGTAGGCCAGCGGCTGCGCCTTCAACGTGGCCAGCAGGCCGGTCAGGTTGCCGATCAGCCGCCCGGACTTGCCGCGGGTCAGCTCGGCGACGTCGGGGTTCTTCTTCTGCGGCATGATCGAGCTGCCGGTGGCCCACGCGTCGTCGAGCACGGCGAAGCCGAACTCCGACGTGGTCCAGATGATGACCTCCTCGGCGATCCGCGACAGGTTCACGCCGATCATGGCCAGCACGAACGCGATCTCGGCCGCGAAGTCGCGCGACGCCGTGCCGTCGATGGAGTTCTCCACCGGTCCGTCGAAGCCGAGTTCGGCCGCCACGGCCGCCGGGTCGAGGCCGAGCGACGAGCCCGCCAGCGCGCCGGAACCGTAGGGGGACAGCGCTGTCCGCTTGTCCCAGTCCTGGAGCCGTTCGATGTCGCGCAGCAGCGACTGCGCGTGGGCGAGCAGGTGGTGGCCGAGCAGCACGGGCTGCGCGGCCTGGAGGTGGGTGCGGCCGGGCATGACGGCGTTCGGGTGCGCCTGCGCCTGGCCGACGAGCGCGTCCACCACGTCGAGCACGCCGTCGCCGACCCGGCGGGCCGCGTCCCGCAGCCACATCTTGAACAGCGTGGCGACCTGGTCGTTGCGCGACCGGCCGGCGCGGAGCTTGCCGCCGAGTTCCGGGCCCGCGCGTTCGATCAGGCCCCGCTCCAGGGCCGTGTGCACGTCCTCGTCCGCGATCGTGGGCTCGAACGCGCCGGACGCCGCGTCGGTCTCCAGCAGGTCGAGCGCCTCGATCATGCGGGTCAGCTCGTCGTCGGTGAGCAGCCCGGCGGCGCGCAGGACGCGCGCGTGGGCCCGCGAGCCCGCGATGTCATAAGGAGCCAGTCGCCAGTCGAAGTGCGTGGACGCCGACAGCAGCGCCATCGCCTCCGCCGGACCCGATGCGAACCTTCCGCCCCACAGTGCGCTCACTTGTTCAAATCCCTCTTGCTCGGCAGATCCCACAACTGGTCGACGGTATCGCCCTCGCCGCGGGTGTCCAGGGCGGAGTGGTGCGGCCGATCTTCGCCGCGGTGGCCGTCGACCACCGCGCGGCCGCCGTGCAGGAGCAGCCGGACCTCGCCGGACACCTGCTCCTGGGTGGTTTCGAGGAACGCGTCGAGCGCGTTCTTCAGCGGGGAGAACCACAGCCCGTCGTGCACGAGTTCACCCCATCGGCGCTCGGCGGTCCGCTTGAAGCGGGCCGTGTCGCGGTCCAGGGTGACGGCTTCGAGGGCTCGGTGCGCGGTGATCAGCGCGACGGCGCCGGGCGCTTCACGGCCGTCGCCGCGGGACGACTTGCCGACGCCGTGCTCGCCCGCGCGCCGGTTCAGCTCCCGGACGGCTTCGAAGGCGGTGACGGTCTCGCCGTCCAGCGCGACCGGTACGCCCCGGTCGAAGGTGACCACGACCTCGTCCGGGTCGTTCGGCTCCGGCAGGCGGCTCTCCGGGAACCCGACCTCCCGGCCCCAGACGGTCCGGTCGGCCGAGTAGGGCGCGTTCCGGGTGACGTCGATCGGCAGGGCGCGTTCCTCGGCCCAGCGGATCGCCTCCTCGCGCGTCCACGCGTGGTCGCGGACCGGTGCGAGCACCTCCAGGTGCGGGGCGAGCGCGCCGAGGCCGATCTCGAACCACTCGTCGCCCGCGCAGCCGTGCGCGACGGCCGTGGCGCCGTGCTGCCCGGCGGCTTCGGCGAGGCGCTTGACGACCACCGGGCGGGACACCGCGGACACCAGCGGGGCGTTCGCCCGGACGGCGGAGAGGCAGTAGTCGGTCGCGAACTCGTCGCGGGCGTCCACGACGACGGCGTCGACCGCGCCGCAGGCCAGCGCGCGCCGCCGGAGCACCGCCGGGTCCTCGCCGCCCCGGCCGAGGTCGACGGAGACGGCCACCACCTCGGCGCCGGTCTTGCCGACGAGCCTGCCGAGCGCGACCGAGGCGTCCAAGCCCCCGGAGTAGGCGAGGACCACCCGGTCACTCATGGTCGTCGCCCTGCTGGTGGCCCTCCGACAGCGACGTGAGCCGCTCGGCCAGGTCCGCCCCGGTGAGCGGTTCGCGCGCCACGACGATGATCGTGTCGTCGCCCGCTATGGTGCCGACGATGTCGTGGAGGGCCGCCCGGTCCAGCGCGCTGGCCAGGAACTGGGCCGCGCCGGGCGGGGTGCGCAGCACGGCCAGGTTCCCCGAGTGGTCCACGGAGACGAGCAGTTCGCCGAGCACCCGCGCCAGGCGCGACGTGCCGCCCTGGACGCCGCGCACCGGGCTGCCGTCCTCGGGGATCACGTAGACCGGCGCGCCGCCGTCGGCTCCGCGCAGCTTGACCGCGCCGAGTTCGTCCAGGTCGCGCGACAGGGTCGCCTGGGTGACCTCGATGCCTTCCATGGCCAGGGTTTTCGCCAACTCCGACTGGCTGCGGATGGCACGCTGCGAGACGAGTTCGACGATGCGCCCCTGGCGCGCGGTCCTGGTCATGACTCCGCTGCACCCTGCGGGACACCCGCACCCGAGGCCTCCAGCAACCAGACCAGCAGCGCCTTCTGGGCGTGCAGCCGGTTCTCGGCCTCGTCCCACACCGCGCTGTCCGGGCCGTCGAGCACCTCGTCGGTGATCTCCCAGCCGCGGTGTGCGGGCAGGCAGTGCAGGACCGTGGTCTTGACGCCCGTCGCGGCCACCAGCGCGGCGTTCACCTGGTACGGCCGGAACGGGCTGACCCGGTCGAGGCCGTCGTTCTCCTGCCCCATCGACGTCCACGTGTCGGTGATCAGCACGTCCGCGCCGTCGACGGCCTCGCGCGGGTCGGTGATCAGCTCGATCGAGCCGCCGGTCTCGGCGGCGCGCTTCTTGGCGTCGTCCAGGATCCAGGGCAGCGGCACGAACGACGGGGGCGCGGCGATGCGGATGTTCATGCCCGCGGTGGCCCCGCCGAGCAGCATCGAGTGCGACATGTTGTTCGCGCCGTCGCCGAGGTAGGTCGCGGTGAGGCCCGCGAGCTTCCCGTGCCGGTTGCGGATGGTCTGGAGGTCCGCGAGCACCTGGCACGGGTGGAACTCGTCGGTGAGGGCGTTGACGACCGGCACCCGCGACACGGAGGCCATGGCCTCCATGCGCTTCTGCGCGAACGTCCGCCACACCACCGCGTCCACGTAGCCCGACAGGATCCGGGACGTGTCCTCGATGGTCTCCTCGCGGCCGAGCTGCATGGAGCGGCCGTCGATGATGACCGGGTTGCCGCCGAGCTGCGCGATGCCGACCTCGAACGAGAGCCGGGTGCGGGTGGAGTTCTTCTCGAAGATCACGGCGACGGACTTGGGGCCCGCCAACGGCTTCGCGCTGAACTGGTCGGCCTTGTAGCGGTCCGCCAGGTCGAGGACGGCGAGCTGCTCGTCGGGGGTCAGGTCGTCGTCGCGGAGGAAGTGCCTCGGGGTCATCACGGCTCCAGGAACGTCGGGAAGTCGGCGACGAGCCGAAGGGCGTCGGTCTCTTCGAGCACGAGCGGCGGGGCCAGGCGGACGACGTCGGGCTGGACGGCGTTGATCAGGTAACCGGCCTGCTGCGCGGCCGCCGCGGCCTTCGCCGAGACCGCCTCCCGCAGCGTGATGCCGAGCAGCAGACCCGCTCCCCGCACCCCGGAGACGAGCGGGTGGTTCAGGGCCTCGATGCCGGTGGCGATCTCCTTGCCGAGCGTCGAGACGTGTTCGAGCAGCCCCTCGGACACGATGGTGCCCAGGACCGCGAGCGCGGCGGCGCAGCTCACCGGGTTGCCGCCGAACGTCGTGCCGTGCTGGCCGGGTTCGAGCAGCGACGCGGTGTCGCCGACCGCGACGCACGCGCCGAGCGGGAGCCCGCCGCCCAGGCCCTTGGCCAGGGTGAACACGTCCGGCACGACACCGGCCTGCTGGAACGCGAACCACGTGCCGAGGCGGCCGATGCCGGTCTGCACCTCGTCGAGGACCAGCAGCGCGCCGTGCTCCGCGGTGATCTCGCGGGCGGCCTGGAGGTAGCCGGCGGGCGGGACGACGACGCCGTTCTCGCCCTGGATGGGCTCGACGACGAACGCGGCGGTCTCGTCGTCGATCGCCGCTTCGAGCGCGGCGACGTCACCGAACGGGATGTGCTCGACACCGGGGACGAGCGGCTCGAACGGCGTGCGCTTGGGCGGCTGACCGGTGAGCGCGAGCGCGCCCATGGTGCGGCCGTGGAACCCGCCGTCGGTGGCGACGACCTTGGTGCGACCGGTCCGACGGCTGATCTTGAACGCGGTCTCGTTCGCCTCGGC
>DATMCA010000203.1:0-8708 GCA_035559015.1 Umezawaea sp.
GTAGTCCGAGGTCAAGTCGATCTCGCGTAGCCGCAACCGGTGGTAGTCGGGCGAGATGGCGATCCGCATCAGGACACCGAGCCTGCCGATCGTGTCCCGCGTCGTCGTCAACCGCTTCTTCACCGCCTCGCGGGTGTGCGGCTTCACCGCGCGAACGGCGTTGTCCGCCTCGGCGTTGTAGGCGCGCAGCATCAACTTCGCCATGTCCCGCCCGAGCTTCTGCCCCTCCTTGAGCGACCCGTTCACCGCCCAGTCGACCTGGCAGGTCACCGCGTCGCCCTTGGCAGCTTCTTTGATGCGCTGCTTGAGCGCGGCCAGGGAATCCTTGTACGCCAGTGCATCGTCCAGGGGATGCGCGTACTCGTAGACGCCCACCTCCTGCAGTAGCGCCAATTCCCGCGTCTCCACGAGTTGCGCGCGCCACGAGTCGACCTCACTCCGCACTTGCTGCTGCTCCGCGACGAGCGCCGTCTGGTCGCTCTTGGCCTGTTCCACCGACGACCGCAGGTGCCGCAGTTCGGCCTCCATCGAGCCGGTTTCCGCGCCGCGCAACTGTCCGACCCACCCACGCAGCTCGGCGATCGTGGAGTGCGCGGCCGCCACCTGCTGCTGGAGCGCGACGACTTCCGCGTTTTCCTTACCACCGAACAAGGCCACGGTTGGTCCTTCCCCCTGCCCGTCGACGTCGACGGGTCGTGTCCCTCTACGTCGGACGGTCAGCGGTTCGCGTTACCTGATCAGGATCCTGCCCGGCAGACCGGCTTGAAACGTCTGAGGAAGACCTGGTGATCCGAGTTTCGCTGCTACCGACGGAGCACTCGTTGCGAGGGGAAGGCCATCTGGAGTTGATCGCGCCGCAGTACCGCCGGGAACACCCCGCCTGCGCCGAGACGTCCTACATGGACTCCGTGACTCCGGCCAAGAGTCGGCGCCGTCGGAGGTCCCCGAGTCAGAGGTCGCCCAGGAGTGCCTCGATGACCTCCATGAGCTCTTCGCGCAGCCGATCGGCGGGCAGGTCCTGGTAGTGGTCGGAGAGCATGACGAGCGGCCCGAAGATCGCGCCCAGAGTGCTGCCGAGCCGGACCCGGACCCGCGGGTCGAGCCGCGGATCGGCGAAGAGGACGGACAGCTTCATGTTCTGCTGCGCCATCCGGGCGCCGAGTTCGGGGTCGTTGGCGAACAGCGCGTGGAAGACGTCCTCGTTGCGTTCGAGGACGACGAGCATCTGCCGGTGCCGTAGGGCGATGTCGATGATCTGGGTCAGGGCCCGCTGCCAGGCGCCCGGGTCGGTGCCGGCCACCACCAGCCGGTCGGATGCCTCGGTGAGCACGTCCAGGGCTCGGCCGACGACCGTGCGGGCGATGTCGTCCTTGGCGTGGAAGTGGTGGTACACCGCCGCTTTGCTGACGCCGAGCCGCTCGGCGATGTGCCGCAGCGACGTGCCCTGATAGCCCTGCCGGGCGAACAGGTCGAGGGCGACGTCGACGATGCGCTCTCGCATCGGCTTGGGAGTGGGGCTGGCGGCGGTCACAGGGCACAGGGTATAACTTGCCGATCGGCAAGACACGGCTTGCCGATCGGCAAGGACTTCCCCTTGACCGTGATGCTGAAGGGTCGATCGTGAAGAGTCGTCTGCTCGACCGTCTGCTGGTCGCCGCCCAGGTCCACGCGATCGAGTCGTTGGGGCCGCGGTTGCGGTTGGTCACGCTGACCGGGCCCGACCTGGCCGGACTCGACTGGCAGCCCGGCCGGCACGTGCGGCTGCAGGTGGCCGCCGGGCCGGCCGCCGTCGACTGGCTGATGGGCATGCTGCGCACCTACACGGTGTGGAGCTACCAGGACCAGACCATGCAGCTCGTCGTCTTCGACCACGGGGACGGGCCTGGTGCCCACTGGGCACGGACCACCCGGCCGGGTGACGAGTTGCTGCTGATGAAACCGCAGGGCACCTTCGTCACCGCCCCTGCTCCGTACCACCTCTTCGCCGGGGAGGAGACCGCCCAGGCCGCCTACGGCCCGATGCTGCGGGCGCTGCCGCCCGGCGCCCTGGCCTTCGGCGTACTCGAGGTCGACTCGCCCGAGGAGCGCCTGGAACTGGGGTCGGGCACGAACCTGGAGTGGACCTATCGTCGGGGACGCTCCGCTGCCTCCTCCGAGACCCTGGTCGAGGCCGTGCGCGGGCTGGAGCTGCCCGCCGAGCCGGGTCGGGCCTATCTGGCCGGGGAGGCCCGGACGATCCAGCTGGTCCGCCGTCACCTGGTCGAGGAGCGGAACTGGCCGCGCCGCAACGTGCTCACGAAGCCGTTCTGGACCCCGGGCCGCAAGGGCATGGACTAGTGGTGTGTCACACGACGTTGGCTGGGTAATGGGGCCAGGTGCGGATGGGTGAATCGGTCGCGAAGCCGGTCTTGGGCTGGACTCGTGCGTTGCGCCAGCGGATGCAGGCGCCGATGGCGGCGTTCTGTTCGGGATGGCTGCGGTGGTCGGTGCCGGTGAGGGCGAACTAGCGCAGCGCGGCGAACTTGGCCTCGATCCAGTTGAGCCAGGATCCGTAGGTCGGCAGGAATACCAACTCGACGTCGTTGGTCGCGGCCCAGGCCCGGACGGTGGGGTGGCGGTGCGGTGAGAAGTTGTCCATGACCAGGTGCAACTTCTCACCGGGTCACCGGTGCCTCATGGCTGTGAGCAGGTCGAGGGCGGCGAGCAGGTGCTCACGCGGCTTGGACAACGACCAGGTGACGAACGCGGTGATGCCCCGGTCTGCGGGGGACGTCCGGCCGTCCTCCATCGACAACGGCCGGACGAACACCTCCGGACGACGAGCCACCAGGACGTCACCAGGTCACGGGCAGGGATGTGACGCCGTATGTCGGGGAGAATTTCCGGAATTCGATTTGCTCGAACGGCACAGCCAGGCGAAGTGTCGGGAAGCGGCGCAGCAGGGCGGGCAGTGCCGCTTTCAGTTCGATACGGGCCAGCTGTTGGCCGAGGCATTGATGGGGCCCGAAGCCGAACGTGAGGTGGGGCACCGGTTTGCGGTGCACGTCGAGTCCGGTGTCCTCGCCGACGAGTGCGGGGTCGTGGTTGGCGGCCAGGACCGACAGCGACAGCCGTTCGTCGGCCGCGACCTGGTGGCCGTTGACGTCGAGGTCCGTCGTGGCGCGTCGGTCGAGGTAGGGGGCGACGGAGAGGTAGCGCAGCAGTTCCTCGACCGCGGAGGTCGCCACGTCGTCGTCATCGCGGACGGCGGCCAGCTGCTCGGGGTTCCGCAGCAGTGCCAAGGTGCTCAGCGTGATCATGTTGGACGTGGTTTCGTGCCCGGCGATGAGCAGCAGGTTGCCGAAACCGACCAGTTCCTCGTCGGTGATCTCGTCGCCGTGCTTGCCGATCACCTCGCCGAGCACGCCATCGCCGGGTTCGACGCGCAGTCTTGCGACGAGTTCGGCCATGTAGGCGTGCATCGCGCCGTAGTTGGCGGCTTGCTCCTGCCGTGGACGGGTGGAGTCGAGCAGGACCTCGCTGCGGTGCTGGAAGTCGGCGCGGTCGGCGTAGGGGACACCGAGCAGTTCGCAGATCACGAGTGAGGGGATGGGCAGTGCGTATTCCTGGACGAGATCGACCCCTGGTCCCGACTCGTGCATCGTGTCGAGTTGGTCGGCCACGATCTTCTCGATCCAGGGCCGCATGACCTGGAGCCGGCGGACGGTGAAGGCGCCGGACAACATCCGCCGCAACCGCGAGTGTTCGGGCCCGTCGTAGCCGAGCAGGAAGCCGGGCTGGTTGAACAGGCCACGTGGTGCGTCGGGGTCGGCGTTCAGGTCGGCCGCGCTGTGCTTGTGCGCGAACGCGGCGCGAACGTCGTGGTAGCGCGTGACTGCGCGGGCGTCGAACTGCCCGAAGAACGGGTGGTAGCGGGGAATGGTGGGCAAGTCGGTTCGTCCGCGCAACGCGTTCAACTCGCTCGCCGGCTCGAAGGGGCAGCGTTCCGAGCGGCGACCGGTCAGCAACAGAGGGGGAGGTTGAACATCGGTCATGGTTCGCACCTCGGCGCGACAATCGGGTACTGCCCGACGAACCGGTCCGCGACACGGTGAAATGTGACCGGCCCGGACAAGTATGATACATGCTGTCTCACACGGTTCACTGTGCCACGAGTCATTTTGTGAGTCAAGCTGTCTCACAGAATCGCGTTGCGTTGGCTGATGGCAGCACTCGGCGCTGGAGTGGCGGGCCGCCGAGTTCTGGACCGGGTGGGGGCGCTCGTCAGGCTCGACACGTGAGCGGGTGCCCGCCGTTGTAGGCGACCATCTCCCGGAACGCGGCGGGGATGTCGAGCGGGGCGCCGGGTTCGGCTCCGCGGATCTCGGCGTAGGCCCGGTGGAGGTTGCCGACGATCCTTTCGGGTTCGCTCCACTCGGCGTGGTCGCCCAGGTCGGTTTCGCGGGCCGCGTCGAGCGGGGACAGTCCGGCCTCGACACCGCGTCGGGCCACGTCTTGCACGAAGCGCAGGTAGTCCAGGGTCGCGTCTATCGTCGCCGGCCCGCACACAGGTCCGTGCCCTGGCACGATCGTCTTCGCGCCGAGCGGTGCGATGACGTCGGTGAGTGCGGTGATCGCGCCGGAGATCGAGCCGGACAGCAGGAACGGGGTGCCGCCCGCGAAGAGGAGGTCGCCCGCGTAGAGCACGGACCGCTCGGGCACCCAGAGGATGGAGTCGTTGGTGGTGTGGGCGGGCGTGCCCACGTGGCGGACTTCGCACCGGAGGTCGTCCACCCAGAGCGTGACGCCGTGGGTGTAGGTCAGGAACGGCGGTGCGGGCGGTATGTCGCCCTGGTCGATGGGTTCGAAGACGCCGTCCATCGGGGGCAGGTCCTTCGCCGCGATCAACTCGGCCCTGGTGCGCTCGTGGGCGACGATCGTGGCGCCGGGGAACCAGCCGTTGCCCGCGGTGTGGTCGGGGTGGCTGTGGGTGTTGAGCAGCGTGCGGACCGGCGCGCTGGTGAGGTTCGCGACGGTGTCGGCGAAGGTGCGGGTGCGGCGTTCGGTGGAACAGGTGTCGATCGCGACCACGCCGTTCGACCCGACCAGGAAACCGGTGTTGTTGATCATCCAGCTGCCGTCGGGCTGGATGTAGGCGTAGAGCCCGCCGCCGAGGTCCTCGACCCGTGGTGCGCCGATCGCGGTGGTCATGGCGATACCTCCGTGGTGTTGCGGCGCAGGCCGATGAGGATCGCGGGTACCGCGATGAGGGAGGCGGCCCCGAGCAGACCCAGCGCTGGTCGCAACCCGCCGACTCCGGCGCCCACCCCGACGATCACCAGCGGGGAGAGGAACTGCCCGATGAAGAAGCTCCCCGTCCACAGGCCGGTGCCGCGGCCGCGCTGGTCGAAGGTCAGCCGGTCGACGGCCCAGGTGAGCAGGGTCGGCAGGAGCAGGCCGGTGCCGAGACCGGTGAACACGGCGCCGAGGGTGATGACCGCGATCGTGGAGGTCGCGAAGACGGTCACCAGACCGAGCGCGGCCAAGCCGAAGCCGACCGCCAGCAGCGCGCGAGTCCCGTGCTTCGCCACACGTGCGAACGAACCGGCACCGACCGCGGTCGCGACCGACATCAGGGCGCTGACGGCGCCGATCACGGCGGTGGAGGTGACGCCGACCCCGTCGAGCACGAACGACAGCTCGACGATGAGGGCGTAGAAGACGATTCCGCCGAAGAGCGTCACCAGGCAGGGCACGGCGAGGCCGCGCCACGGCACGGGTTCCAGTGTCCTCGTGGCGCGTGCGGCCCGTTCGGGCTGCCAGATCGCGCGGACCATCGGGACGGCGATGACGACGGCGGCGAGGTAGAGCCAGAACGGCGTGCGCCAGCCCGCCGAACCCAGCGCACCGCCGAGGCCGAGGAACACCGTGGCGGAGATGGCCGTGACGAGCGTCTGCAGACCGAGGTAGCGCCTGCGGCGATCACCTGACCAGTAGTCGCCGATGAGCGTGGTGCAGCACGTCATGATCGCGGCCTCGCAGACCCCGACGAACACGCGGCTGACCAGGATCGCCTGGAGCGAGTCGAGGTAGAGCGGCGCTGTTCCGACGACGGAGTAGCTGACCATCGCCGCGATCAGGACGCGTTTGCGATCGACCGCGTCGGCGAGGAAACCGGCGAAGGGGGCGGCCAGGCCGACCACCAGGGCGGGCACGGTCAGCACGACCGGGACGAGTACCTCGACACCCGTGACGGTGGAGAACGCGGCGGTGATCTGCGGGAGGACGGGCGCGATGAGGACCGCGCCGAGGATCGGCATGCAGCTCCCCGCGAGGAGCAGGAGGAGTTGGAGCAGGCCGGGTTCGCGTGTCGAACCGGGCGCGGTGGACACGGCCGTGGTGGGGCCGAGGAGTCCGTCGGACATGGGGGCCTCCCGTCGTCGTTGAGGGGAACCGGGATCAGGACCGGTCCCGCGGGCGCTGCCGCGCCGGGGCGATCGGTCGTGGGGTCTGTCCTTTCACGACGGTGTTGGTGATGGTCCCGATGCCCTGCACCGTCATCGTCACGACGTCCCCCGGTCCCAGTGGCGGCGGGTCCTGGACCCCGCGACGCCCCCACGACTCGGCGAGACACCCACCACCACCGCAGGTTCCGGAGCCGAGGACGTCCCCCGGTCGGATCTCCGCGCCGCGAGAGGCGTAGGCGACCAGCTCCTCGAACGGCCACCCCATGTTGGACAGCAGGTCCCGGCCGACTTCTCGCCCGTTGACCTCGACCGTCATCATCAACCGCAGGAAGCCTTCGGCGTCGCGGTGGGGCTCCAGTTCGTCCGCCGTCACGAGCACGGGGCCCAGTGTCGAGGCGAAGTCCTTTCCCTTGCAGGGGCCCAGGTTGACCTTCATCTCGCGGAACTGGAGATCCCTGGCCGACCAGTCGTTGAAGATCGTGTAGCCCACGATGTGGTCGCGGGCATCCTCGGGGGAGAGATCGCGTCCGCCCGTGCCGATCACGGCGGCGACCTCCAGTTCGAAGTCGAGCAGTTCGCAGCCCGCCGGGACGGGTACGTCCTCGCCTGATCCGATCAGGGCGTAGGGGTTGGTGAAGTAGAACGTCGGCGCCTCGTACCACTCCGGTGCCACGCCGGGGTTTCCCGGCGCCGCGGCCACCATGCCCTCGACGTGTTCCTCGAACGCGACGAAGTCGCGCACCGTCGGGGCGTCGAGCGGAGGCAGCAGCCGCAGCCCGGCGAGGGGCACGGCGTCGCCCGCCGCCACCGCCACCGCTCCGGCTTCGTGCAGGGTCCCGGATCGGAGCAGGTCGAGGACGGTGGTCCCCACGGGGAACCGGAACAGGTGGTCGTCGACGACGACACCGCAGCGGATGCCGGTGGCGTCCTCGACGGTCGCGACGCGCATCAGACCGGCGGGGCCACGAACAGGCCCCTGTCCGGGTCGTTGAACGACCTCTTGGCGACGAACTCGTCCATCCTGTTCGCGGTGCCCCACTGGTCGGAGACCTCGGGGTCGGAGAAGTCGTGCAGGCTGGGGTGCCAGGTGTCCTCGTCGAGTCGTTCGAGTTCCGTCGTGTACTCGACGGTGTTGCCCAGCGGGTCGAGGAAGTAGGTGAAGGTGTTGTTGCCCGCCTTGTGCCGCCCCGGACCCCAGATCTTCTCGACGCCCGCGCGCATCAGCCGTCCGGAGCCGCGCATGTACTCGTCGATGCCGCGCATCTCGAAGCTCGCGTGGTGCAGCGACGGGTGCGGGCCGCGGGCGACGGCGAAGCTGTGGTGCCAGTCGTTGCAGCGCAGGAACCACATCATGTCGCCCATGCGCGGGTGGGTGAGCACGTCGGACAGCGCGAACGCCAGGTGCCGCTCGTAGAAGGCGACGGTGCCCTCCGGGTCGGCGGAGTTGACGACGACGTGGGAGAGCCGGACCGGGATGGACTCCCGCTCCTCGATCCTGCGGTGGGCGCGCGGTGTGACGTCGGCGGAGACCTCCACCGTACGGCCCTCGTTGTCGAAGAACCGGAACCCGTAGCCGCCACCGGGAGTGGCCACCGTGCCGGGTTCGGACACCAGCCGCACGCCGTCGCGGGCCAGTTGGAGGGCGAGGGTGTCGACGTCGGCGGGGTTGGCCGCGCCGAAGGCGATCAGGTCGATCCGCTTGTCGGTCGCCTGCCGGAGCCGCACGACGTACTGCTCGGGCGACCCCTCGGCGGCGAGGAACGAGATCCCGGAGTCGTGTTCCACCTCGGTCAGGCCCCACAGGCCGGTGTAGAACCCGCGTTCGACGGCGAGGTCCTCGACGCCGAGGTCGATGTGCCGCAGGTGGGTGATGAGGCGGCGGGGCGGCGCGGTCATGCGAGCTCCTCGGTGAGGACCGGGACCAGGCCGAGCAGTTCGGCGTTCCCGGAACGGATGGCGTACTGGTCGGCGTCGTCGAGTCCGGCGGCGGTGAGCCGTGCGACGGGATCGGTGACGCCCATGTCGAAGGGGTGGTCGGAGCCCAGCAGCACCCTGTCCGCCCCGACGGCGGAAACGAGGGCGCGCAGCGCTTCGGGGGTGTGGACGAGCGAGTCGAACCACAGCCGCCGCAGGTAGCTGCTCGGCGGTTCGGCGCAGCCGCGGGCCTCGGGTCGGACCTGCCAGGCGTGGTCCGAGCGCCCGAGGAAGGTGGGCAGGTAGCCGCCTCCGTGCGCGGCGACCAGTCGCAGCCGCGGGTGCCGG
>DATMCA010000204.1:0-5805 GCA_035559015.1 Umezawaea sp.
AACAGGGTGGCGATCACCGGGTCCGTGCTGCTGACGAGCTGGTCGATCCAGCGCCAGGCGATCTCGCCGGTGGTCAGCTCGCGGGAGTGGAGTTGGCCCATGACGAAGAAGCGGGGTTTGGGGGCGCTGGGGGTGAGGGCGCAGTCACCGGGCCGCTTGCGGGTGACGCAGATGGCGCGCAGGTCGTACCCGCCTCGGTTCTGGGTCTTCAGCCAGGAATCGCCGTAGTCGACGACGGTGGCGAGGTCCGGGTGCTCGCGCGCCACCTGGTCCAGGTGCTGCTGGTGGGCGCTCACGGTGTGGTAGCCGCCGAAGAAGGTGTCGGCGGTGGCCGTGAACCGCCCTGGCGGTGCGGACAGGGTCCGGTCGGCGGTGGCGGTGAACCCGGCCCGTTCGAGCGCGCCGCCGGTGGTCGAGTCGCCCAGCACGAAGAGGCTGTCGCCCCGGCGGTGCTCCACGACGTCGAAACCACCGGCTAACAGGGCCTGCTCGGTGCCGAGCGGGGCGCGCACCTCGTAGAGGTGGGCCTGGTCGTCCGGCGAGGCCGTTGCCGCGCCGGTCGTCACGAACACGGCGGCGGCGCACAGCAGGGCGAGCCGGGATCTCGTTCGCTCCATCGGAATCTCTTCCTGGACGAAGGGAAGCGGCGGCGGCGTGGATCACTCTCCCAAGACTCGCGGGCGCGGGAGCTGTCAATGTCGACAGGAAGGCGGCGGATCGCGGTGAAACCGATGGTCATCAGAACGTTCCGCGGACGAATAGTTCCGCTCTGGACGATAACGGCTACGATGAGGTCATGACCTCGAAGAACGTCGACCTCCTCATGCTGCTGAAGGTGACCGGCCACGCGCTGGAGACCGAGCTGGCGGCGCGGCTCGCGGCGGTCGGTGTCACGCCGCGGGCCCAGTGCGTGCTGACCAACGCGCTCGCGGGGGAGCGGACGCAGAGCGAGCTGGCCGAGCTGTCGAACCTCGACAAGACGACGATGGTCGTGACGATGGACGCCCTGGAGAAGTCCGGGCTGGCCGAGCGGCGGCTGTCGAGCACGGACCGGCGCGCGCGGATCATCGTGGTGACCGACGAGGGGCGCGAGGTCGTGGAGAAGGCCCGTCGGGTGGTCGAGGAGCTGTACGACGAGGTGCTGGGGTCGTTGCCGGTGCAGCAGAGCGCGGCGCTGGTGGACGGGCTGTCCGGGCTGCTCGGAGGTCGGTTGGCGGAGAAGGTGGAGTGCGACAACCCGCCGCGGCGGCGGGCGGTGCGATCAGTGGTTCATCAATAGATAGTCCCGTTCAGAACTATCTGCTACGGTCGCTTCTGGTACTGACGAACCAGGGGGACCGATGACTGACACCGCTCGACGGCCCGTGGACTCGAGATGGCTCGCCCTCGTGGTCCTGTGCGCCGGAATGCTGATGATCGTCCTGGACCAGACGATCGTGAACGTGGCGCTGCCCGCGATCCAGGCCGACCTCGGCTTCACCCAGGCGGGTCTCGCCTGGATCGTGAACGCCTACCTCATCGCCTTCGGCGGTCTGCTGCTGCTCGCGGGCCGCCTCGGCGACCTGATCGGCCACAAGCGCGTGTTCGTGCTCGGACTGGTCGTGTTCACCGCCGCGTCGCTGCTCTGCGGCCTGTCGACGACGCCGGAGATGCTGATCGGCGCCCGCTTCGTCCAGGGCGTCGGCGGCGCGCTGTCCACCGCCGTGACGCTGGGCATGATCGTGAAGATGTTCCCGCAGCCGAAGGAGCAGGCGAAGGCCATCGGCGTCTTCAGCTTCGTCGCCGCCGCGGGCGCCTCGATCGGCCTGCTCCTGGGCGGCGTGCTCACCCAGGGCCTGAACTGGCACTGGATCTTCTTCGTGAACGTGCCGATCGGCGTCGCCGCCGTGCTGCTGGCGTCGCGGCTCATCCGCACCGAACCGGGCATCGGGCTCGGCGAGGGCGCGGACATCCTGGGCGCGGTGCTCGTGACGGGCTCGGTGATGCTCGGCGTGTACACGATCGTCCAGGCCGAGTCGGGCGGTGCGCGCACCCTCGTGCTCGGCGCGGTCGCGGTGGCGCTGCTGGTCGGGTTCGTGGTGCGCCAGGCGAAAGCGGCCAACCCGTTGCTGCCGTTGAGGGTCTTCCGCTCGCGCAACGTCGCGGGCGCGAACGCCGTGCAGGTCCTGATGGTCGCGGGCATGTTCGGGATGTTCTTCCTCGGCACGCTCTACATGCAGTTCGTGCTGCACTACGACGCCCTGCGGATCGGGTTGGCGTTCCTGCCGGTCGCCGTCTCCATCGGTGCGCTGTCCGTCGGCTTCTCGGCCCGCCTCAACGCCCGCTTCGGCGAGCGCACCGTGCTGGTGTTCGGCCTGGGGCTGGTGTTCGTCGGCCTGCTGCTGTTCGTCCGGGCACCCGTGGACGGCACCTACCTGGAGCACCTGCTGCCGGTGGTGCTGCCGCTGGGCGTCGGCGTCGGCCTGTCGTTCCCGGCGCTGATGACGCTCGCCATGTCCGGCGCGACGCCCGACGACGCCGGTCTGGCGTCCGGGCTGGTCAACACCACCGCGCAGGTCGGCGGCGCACTGGGCCTCGCGATCCTGGCGACCACGTCGACCTCCCGCACCTCACGGCTGCTCGCCGAGGGCGTGCCCACCCCGGAGGCGCTGACCAGCGGCTTCCACCTGGCGTTCGGCATCAGCGCGGGGCTCGTCGCCCTCGCGCTGGTCGTCGCCGTCACGGTCGTCCGGCCGATCGCGGCCACCACCGCCGAGGCGCCCCGGCCGATGGCGTTCCACTAGCTAGTGCTCGGTCAGCTCCGTGCGCGACTCGACCTCGTTGGTGCGGAGGATCTCGAACTTCCGGTCGTCGGCGCCGATCACCTTCAGGAAGCCGGGGGGCGTGTCCACGACGTAGTACTCGTGGGTGCCGCTGGTCGTCTCCACCCGTTCCAGCGGCACCCACGGCGTCGCGACGACGGCGGCGACGGCCAGCGCCGTGACCACCGCCGTGGCACCGGACCGCCGCAGCAGGAACGTGATCGGGCCGCGCAGCCGCGGGTGCCGGTGCGCCCGCTCCAGCAGCACCAGCACGGCGGCCAGCGCCGCGGCGCCGATCGGCACCCACCAGTAGTGGTACGTCTTCACGTGCGAGATCAGCAGCGCCACCAGCACGACCATCAGCAGCGTCCCGCCGAAGTTCACCCGCTTGCGGTCGACGCGGGTCGCGACCAGGTACAGGAACGTGAACGGCAGCGCCACGATCAGCAGCGCGCTGCTGATCCGCGTGTCCGCCATGAACGTGCCGAGGAACAGGCCGGGCGCGTCGTCCAGGTCCAGGGTGTGCAGCAGGGCGAACGCCGTGTGCCAGTCGTAGTGCGCGACGGCCAGCAGCCTCAGCAGCACGAACAGCACGGCGGCGCTGCCCAGCATCGTCACCGCGTGGCTCTTGGCGGGCTCGGTCGTCTCCGGCTCGGTCGTCACGGCGAGCACTATCCCATCGGGGCGTGCGCGAGCCGGTCGCTACCCTGTGCGTGGCCCCCGTGTCACGGGTTCGGCCATTCCCCGTACGAAGGAGTACAGACGGCCGTGTCTGAGCGCACCCTGGTCCTGGTCAAGCCCGATGGCGTCAGCCGTGGTCTCGTCGGCGAGGTGATCGCCCGCATCGAGCGCAAGGGCCTGACCCTGGCCGCCCTCGAACTGCGGACCGTCGACCGCGCCACCGCCGAGCAGCACTACGCCGAGCACGACGGCAAGCCGTTCTTCGGCGACCTCGTCGAGTTCATCACCGGCGGCCCGCTCGTCGCGATCGTCGTCGAGGGCACCCGCGCGATCCCGGCGTTCCGCCAGCTGGCCGGCGGCACCGACCCGGTCGAGAAGGCCACGCCCGGCACGATCCGCGGCGACTTCGGCCTGGAGGTCCAGTTCAACCTCGTCCACGGCTCCGACTCGCCCGAGTCCGCCGAGCGCGAGATCAAGCTCTGGTTCCCGGCTCTCTGACGAGCCCTCCGCACGCCGTGGGGGCATCCCTCACGGCGTGCGCCTGCGGGGTGAGGAGCCGTTGCCGCCGGGTGCCGAGCCGTGCAGCACGACGTCCGGCGGGTAGCCCAGCGGCAGGTGCATGCGGACCGAGTCGAAGCGCTCGTCGCCGACCGAGATGGAGTTCGGCAGCCGCCCCCACTCGCGGAAGCCCAGCGCCTCGTACAGCTCGATCGCGCCGTGGTTGTTCCCGCGCACGCCCAGGTACAGCACCTCCAAGCCCGCCGACCGGGCGTTCTCGACGACCGCCTCCACCACGGCCCGGCCCAGGCCCAGGCCGCGGGCCGCCGGGTGCGCGGTGACCTTGCCGAGTTCCGCGCAGTGCTCGAACACCTTGGCCGGGTCGCGCTGCCACGTCGCCGTCGCCCGCACCACGCCGTCGACCCGCGCCACCACGAGCGCCGCGTCACCGGCCCGGACGCGGTCCAGCACGTCGTCCAGCCACGCGTCGGTGGCGGTCCGGTCCGGCGGCGTCCGCCAGCCGATCGCGCCGCCCGCCGCCACGACCGCGTGCAGCACCTCGTGCACTTCGCGCCGCAGCCGGTCGTCGGCGTCCTTGGGCCAGTCGAGGTCGGTTTCCACGTGACGAGGCTAAAACCCCTCCGAAATTGTCGGTGCGCCCGGTTAGGGTCGATCACGTGACCACTGCCGATCCGCTCCTCGTCCGGGCCAGCGCGTTGACCAAGCACTTCGGCTCCTTCGAGGCCGTGCGGGGCATCGACGTCGAGGTTCGCCGGGGTGAGGCGTTCGGCTTCCTCGGCCCCAACGGCGCGGGCAAGTCGTCGACGATGCGGATGATCTCCTGCACGTCGCCGCGCACCGGCGGCGAGCTGTCGGTGCTGGGCCTCGACCCGAACACCCAGGGTCCGGCGATCCGCGCGCGGATCGGCGTGGTGCCGCAGACGGACAACCTCGACACCGAGCTGACCGTGCGGCAGAACCTCCAGACGTACGGCCGGTACTTCGGCCTGTCCCGAGCGCAGGCCCGCGAGAAGGCGACCGAGCTGCTGGAGTTCGCGCAGCTCGCGGACCGGGAGCACCACGAGGTGGAGCCGCTGTCGGGCGGCATGAAGCGCAGGCTGACGATCGCCCGCTCGCTGATCAACGACCCCGACCTGCTGCTGCTCGACGAACCGACGACGGGTCTCGACCCGCAGGCCCGCCACCTGCTGTGGGACCGGCTGTTCCGGCTCAAGCAGTCCGGCGTCACGCTCATCATCACCACGCACTACATGGACGAGGCGGAGCAGCTGTGCGACCGGCTCGTCGTCATGGACGGCGGCAAGATCGCCGCGGAGGGCTCGCCGAGCGAGCTGATCAGCCGCTACTCGACCCGTGAGGTGCTCGAACTGCGGTTCGCGCCCGGCACGCAGGAGGCCGTCGTGCCGTCGGTGGTCGACCTGGCCGACCGGGTCGAGGTGCTGCCGGACCGGCTGCTGCTCTACACGAAGGACGGCGAGGGCGCGTTGAGCGCCGTGCACGGGCGGGCCGTGCGCCCGCTGTCGAGCCTGGTGCGCCGCAGCACGCTGGAGGACGTCTTCCTCCACCTCACCGGCCGCACGTTGGTGGACTGATGGAGACGTTCCCCAGCCGTTCGACCGGAGTCGTGCTCGGGCCGGTGCGCGCGACGCTGATCGGCGTCGAGAAGCACTGGACGTGGTACCGGCGCAACTGGCGGTCGACGGCCATCTCCAGCTTCCTGCAACCGGTGCTGTTCCTGGTGGCCATGGGCTTCGGCTTCGGTTCGCAGGTCCAGCCCGGCGAGGCGACCGGCGGTGAGACGTAC
>DATMCA010000205.1:0-10369 GCA_035559015.1 Umezawaea sp.
CGCCAAGGAGGGCACCGCGATGGGCCGCGAGCTGGACGGCGGCGACCTGGCCGCCGCGCGCGACCGGCTGCCGAACCTGTGCGGCCGCGAACCGGCGGCGCTGGACACGATGGCGCTGGCCAAGGCCACCGTCGAGTCCGTCGCGGAGAACACCTCGGACGCCGTCGTCGCGCCCCTGCTGTGGGGCGCGGTCGCGGGCGTCCCGGGCCTGCTGGCGTACCGCGCGGTCAACACCCTCGACGCGATGATCGGCTACCGGTCGCCCCGCTACCTGCGCTTCGGCTGGGCCGCCGCCAAGCTCGACGACCTCGCCAACCTCGTCCCGGCCCGTGCCGCCGCGCTGCTCACCGTCGTCGCGGCCCCGGTCGTCGGCGGGTCGGCCGCGGAGGCGTGGGAGGTGTGGCGGCGCGACGCGTCGGCGCACCCGAGCCCCAACGCAGGCCAGGTGGAAGCCGCCTTCGCGGGCGCGCTGGAGATCCGCCTCGGCGGGCGCACGGTCTACTCCTACGGCGCCGAGGACCGCGCGGTGATGGGCCACGGCCGCAACCCCGACGCCGGTCACGTGACCAGGGCCGTCGAGCTGTCCAGGGTGGTGGGAGGGCTGTCGGCGGTGCTAGCCGCGGCCCTGGCGCTGTTCGCCCGCCGCCGCTAGCCGGTCGTCGGCCCCGCCCTCGGCCGCCTCGTCCTCGGCCAGCATCTCCGCGACGGACTTCCGCTTCGGCCTGGGCTCCGCGAGCGCCCCACCGGGCTGGATCTCGCGCCAGCTGAAGTACGCCCAGCCGCCGAGCGCCATCACGCCGAACGCGATCCACTGGAGCGCGTAGGAGAAGAACGGCCCGGACTCCATCCGCGGCAGCGGCAGCGCGTTCAGCACGCCGGGCTGGCCCTCGGAGAGCTGGAAGTAGCCGGGCCGGACGTCCAGCCCGGCCGCACGGCCCACGACCGCCGAGTTGATCGCGTACACCTGCCTGCGGCCGTCCTCGGAGAACGCGTCGCGGTCGTCGGACTCACCGGCCCGCACCCACGCCACCGCGGTCACCTCGGCGGCGGGCGGGGCGGCGATGTCCGGCACGCTCACGCCGCTCCCCGGTCGCACGTAGCCGCGGTCGACCAGCACGACCTGCCCGCTGTCCAGCCGGAACGGCGTGACCACCTCGAACGCGGCCTCGCCCTGCACGGTCCGCAACCGGGCCACGGCCTCGCCCTCGGGCAGGTACCGCCCGGTGAGCGACACCTTCGTCCACTCGACCTCGGCGTTGGAGCGGCCCAGCACCGTGCCCACCGCGACCGGATCGGTCTTCATCGCCGTGGTCAGCGCGTTGTTCTGCGCCACCCGCTCGTCGTTGCGACCGAACTGCCAGGGCATGAGCATCGAGAAACACGCGCCCGCGAACACCCAGACGGCCAGCGTCAACGCCAGCCACCCGGGTCGGAGCAGGAACCGGAACCGCACGGCCTCCACGGTAGGCGCTGCGCGGATCAGGAGCTGATCAGGGTCCGCTCGAACCTCACGTCGAACCCCTTGCCGGTCGGGGCCGCGCACATCACGCCCACCAGCGCGGGCACGCCCGGCGGGAAGTACGCGAGCCGCAGCATCGTGACCGGTTCGGCGTCGCCCAGCCCGTACCGGACGGTCACGGTGTCACCCCGGCGCTCGGCGGAGATCGTGACCCGGTCCGCGTTCGCCGCGGGGATCACCGACCAGTCCGAAACGCCCCTGGTCACGACCGTGCTGACCTGGAACCCGCCGTCCAGCAGCTCGATCCCGGCCTTGATCCAGTTCTCCTCGTCGACCCGCAGCGCGATCCCGGCCTGGTCGTACTGGTCGGCGTAGTCGGCGGAGAACGTCGTCGTGATCGTGCAGTCGCCCTCGACCCACCGGCCGCGGACGTGCCCGTTGTCGTGGATGAAGCCGTAGTGGGTGGTCCGCCAGAGGTCGGTGTCCGGGTCCGCTGTGACGAACAGCTCCCCGTCGGGACCGGTCGACCACTTCGCGGGCTCGTTGATCCATTCGTCCATGCGCCCATCATCGCGCCGCGGCGACCGCTTGGGAGGCGTATCCACCGCCGAACAGCACGACGTGCACGAGGAGGGGGAAGAGCTGGTGCAGGCCGACGCGGTCCGCCCACCCGTCGGCCAGCGGCGCGACCTGCTGGTAGGCGTCGAGGACCCGGTCCAGGTGAGGGCAGCCGAACAGCCGCAGCATGGCCAGGTCCGTCTCGCGGTGCCCGCCGTGCGCCGCCGGGTCGATCAGCCACGCCCGCCCGTCCGCCGCCCACAGGACGTTGCCGCTCCACAGGTCGCCGTGCAGCCGGGCGGGTGGCTCGCCGGGGTCCTCGGCGCGCTCCACCCGTGCGGTGATGAGCCCCGCTTCCCGCCGGGTGAGCAGGCCCTGATCGGTCGCGGTCCGCAGGTACGGCTCGACCCGGTGCGCCCAGTACCACTCCGGCCACCGCTCGCCGGTCTCGTTGCGCATGGGCGCGAGCCCGATCGCCGCGTCCACCGGGCCGCCCGGCGGGGGAGAGCCGAACGCGGGTGCGCCGGTGCCGTGCAGCACGGCCAGCTCGCGGCCGAACGCCTCCGCGGCCTCGGCGGTCGGTCGTCCGGTCGGGACGAGGTCCGTGACCAGCCAGGTCCCGCCCCGACCGAGCACCCGCGGCACCGGCGGCCCGCCGGGCACGGCCAGCCACCGCAGCGACGCCGCCTCGGCGAGCGCCGAACCGCTGTCCTTCGCCACCACGTGCGAGCCGTCGGCCAGCGCGACGTCGTGCACGTCACCGCTGATCGCCCGAGCCGACCGGGCGTCCAACCCGGTCAGCTCGACGACCGCGGTCACAGCCGCTCGCGCACCCACGCCAACAGCCCCGGCATCGCCGCCTCGGTCATCGCCAGCACCTGGTCGAACCCCTCGCGGTCCCCGTAGTACGGATCCGGCACATCGGCCCCGTCCGCGTCCGGGTCGAACGACCGCAGCAGCCGCACCCGGTCCGGGTCCCCGGACAACCGCCGCAGCTCCCGCGCGTGCCCCGAGTCCAGCGCCACCAGCAGGTCCGCGCCCAGGTGCCGTTCACCGACCTGAGCCGCCACGTGCTCCGACGAGTACCCCGCGTCCACGAGCGACTTGGCCGCCCGCTCGTCCGCCGCGTCCCCGACGTGCCACCCGCCGGTGCCCGCGCTGGACACCTCCACCACGTCGGCCAGCCCGGCCCGGCGGACGTGCTCCCGGAAGACGATCGCGGCCACCGGCGAACGGCAGATGTTGCCCGTGCAGACAAAAGTGACATGCATGACCCGACCCTAGGTCTCAGCGGCCTCTAAGGTCTCCCGCGCGACGATCACGACGTGTCCACCACGACGGCTCCGACCATCGGCCTGGCGATCCCGGCCCTGGCGCAAGCACTCCCGCGCGTGGAGGCCGAGATCCGCCGGATGGCGACCTCGTCCTCGCTCCCCATCGTGAACGAGTTCTCCGGCCGCATCACGGCGGCGGGCGGCAAGCGGTTGCGCTCCGTCCTCATCCTCTCCGGCACGCTGGCGATGAACGGCGCCGTGACCGACAAGGCCGTGACGGCGGCGGCGTGCGTGGAGGTCCTGCACGCTGGCTCGCTCGTGCACGACGACCTGATGGACAACGCGACCGAACGCCGGGGCGTGCGGACCGTCAACGCCGACTGGGGTCCCGGACCGGCGGTGCTGGTGGGCGACTTCATGCTCGCCCGCGCCAGCCAGGTGGCGCTGCGGGAGATCTCGCCGTTCGCCGCCGAGCAGCTCGCGGCGGCCGTGGCCGACCTGGTCGAGGGCCAGGTGCTGGAGGTGCTCGACCTCTTCAACCCGGACCGGACACCGGACGACGCGCTGCGGTCGATCGCGCTCAAGACCGGCGCGCTGTTCCGGGTCGGCTGCGTGCTGGCGGCGCACTGCTCGGACGCCGACGAGGCCACGAGCACGCGCATGGCCGAGTACGGCGCGAGCTTCGGCCTGCTGTTCCAGGTCCTCGACGACCTGCTGGACCTGGCGTCCACGCGGCTGCGGCTGGGCAAGCCCGTCGGCAACGACCTGCGCCAGGGCGTCTACACGTTCCCGCTGCTCCGGGTGATGGACCCGGACCTGCGGGCGCTGCTGACCCGCGAGCCGGGCGACGACGAGGTGGCCGAGGTGCTGGCCCGGCTGCGCCGCGGTCCGATGATCGAGGACACCCTGGGCTACTGCCGCGACCTGGCGGGCCGGACCGTGGCGGCGCTGCCCGTGCTGCCCGCGTCGGAAACCGCGGACATCCTGCGCGAGCTGCCCCTGGCCTACCTGAACTGGGCGACCACGCTCATCGCCTAGAATTCGGGGCGATGACCAGCGAGCGCGCCCTCCTGCGCCACCACGGAGACGTCGACGCCGCCCCCGGCCTCGTCGACTTCGCCGTGAACGTGCGCCTGCCGCGCCCACCCGCGTGGCTGCGCGACCGGCTCGTGGCCGCGCTGGACGACCTCGGCCGCTACCCGAGCGACCTCGCCGACCTCACCGCCCGCCGCACGGTCGCCGAACGCCACGGTCGAACGCCGGACGAGGTGCTGGTGCTCGCGGGCGCCGCCGAGGGGTTCGCGCTGCTGCCCTCGCTGCGGCCGGTGCTCGCGGCCGTGGTGCACCCGTCGTTCACCGAGCCCGAGGTGGCGCTGGTCGACGCGGGCGTGCCCGTGCACCGGGTCCTGCTGCGCGCCGAGGACGGGTACGAGCTGCGGCCCGAACTCGTGCCGGACGAGGCCGACCTGGTCGTGATCGGCAACCCGACGAACCCGACGTCCGTGCTGCACCCGGCCTCCGCCGTCGCGCGGCTCGCCCGGCCCGGCCGGGTCCTGGTCGTGGACGAGGCGTTCGCGGACACCGTGCCGGGCGAGCCGGAATCCCTGGCTGGCACCCGACTTCCGGGGCTGCTGGTGCTGCGCAGCCTGACCAAGACCTGGGGCCTGGCCGGTCTGCGCGCCGGCTACCTGCTCGGCGACCCGGCGCTGCTCGCCCGGCTCGCCCACCACCGTCCACAGTGGCCGGTCGGCAGCCTGGTGCTGGAGGCCGTCACGGCCTGCTGCGAACCCGAGGCCGTCGCGGCGGCCCGGCTGGTCGCCGAGAAGACCGTGCCGCACACCGCGCACGCCGCCCGCGCGCTGGCCGACCTGCTCGTCGTGCCGCCGCGCGCCCCGTTCCTGCTGCTCGCCGTGCCCGAGGGCGAGAGGGTCCGGGAATCCTTGCGGGACAAGGGCATCGCGGTCCGCCGCGGTGACACGTTCCCCGGCCTCACCCCCGACCACCTGAGGGTCGCCACCCGGCCGCCCGTCGAGTTCGACCTGCTGGTCGACGCACTACGAGTCGCGCTGGAGGAACGGTGAGCACCACCCTCGGGCAGGTGGTCGCGGCACTGGAGGCCGTGTACCCGCCCAAGACCGCCGAGTCGTGGGACGCGGTCGGCCTGGTCTGCGGCGACCCGGCGGAACCGGTGACGCGCGTGCTCTGCGTCGTCGACGTCACCGAAACCGTGGTGGACGAGGCGATCGAGGTCGGCGCCGAGCTGATCGTCGCCCACCACCCGCTGATGCTGCGCGGCGTCACCGGCGTCCCCGCGAACGACCCCAAAGGCCGGCTCGTGCACCGGCTGATCCGCGCGGGCGTGGCGCTGTTCAGCGCGCACACCAACGCGGACGCGGCCGACCCCGGCGTGTCCGACGCGCTCGCGGCCCTGCTCGGCCTCACCGTCACCGGCCCGCTGAGCCCCAACCCCGTGCCACCGCTGGACGTCCTGACCACGTTCGTCCCGCACGCCGACGCGAAGGACGTCCTGGCCGCCCTGCACGCCGCGGGCGCGGGCCGGATCGGCGACTACCGCGACGCCGCGTTCACCGTCGCGGGCACCGGCCAGTTCCGGCCGGTCGACGGCGCCAATCCCGCCATCGGCACGCTCGGCACCCTGGAGCACGTGGACGAGACCCGCGTCGAGGTCGTGCTCGAACGGCGGCTGCGCAACCAGGTCGTGACCGCCCTGCGCGCCGCCCACCCGTACGAGGAGGTCGCGCTCAACCTCCACGAGATGGCCGACCTCCCGTCGACCACCGGCATCGGCCGCATCGGCGAACTCCCCGCCCCCGAAACCCTGCGCGCCTTCACCCAGCGCGTCGCCGACGCCCTGCCGGAAACGGTGTGGGGCGTCCGCGCCGCGGGTGATCCTGATCGCATGATCCAGCGGGTCGCCGTCTGCGGCGGCGCCGGGGACAGCTACCTCACCGCCGCCACCAAGGCCGGGGTCGACGCCTACGTCACCTCCGACCTGCGCCACCACCCCGCCTCCGACCACCTCGCCCAGGGCCCCGACGCGCCCGCGCTCGTCGACGTCGCCCACTACGCCAGCGAGTGGCCGTGGTGCGAGCAGGCGGCGGGGGTGGTCCGCGCCGCTTTCGGCGGTACGGTCGAAGCACTCGTCTCCACCCGCCGAACCGATCCGTGGACTGTCGGTGCGACGAGCCGAACCAGGAGGACCAACTAATTGACTTCTCCGCGCCTTGACCGACGGGGATTCCCCCAGTCGCCTGGGGGAGTTCCTGCTTCAGCGACGGCTGCCGGTCAGCGCCTGAGCGCGTCGTGGTCTTGCACCGTCTCCACAGGCGATGACCGCGAGCCCCGCGGCCAGGACGTTCTTCGCCGCGTTCACGTCGCGGTCGTGGACGGCGCCGCAACGGCACGTCCACTCGCGCACGGTGAGCGGCAGTACCTCCCGGAGCGCTCCGCACGTGGAGCACACCTTCGAGCTGGGGTGGAACCGGTCGATCACGACCAGGTCCCGGCCGTACCAGTCGCACTTGTAGGCCAGCATCGCCCTCATCCTCGACCAGCTCGCGTCGGAGATGGCGCGGGCGAGCCCGTGGTTCTTCACCATGTTCCGGACCGCCAAGTCCTCGATCACGACCGCTTGGTTCTCGCGGACGAGTCGAGTGGTGAGCTTGTGCAGCGCGTCGCGCCGCCGGTCGGCGATCCGGGCGTGCACGCGGGCGACCGCGAGCCGGGCCTTCGCCCGGTTCACCGATCCCGCCTCCTTGCGGGCCAGCCCCCTCTGGGTGAGCGCGAGCCGATCCCGATCCCGACGCTCGTGGCGCGGGTTGGCGATCTTCTCCCCGGTGGAGAGCACGACGAGGTGGGCGATGCCCGCGTCGACGCCGACGATCCGGTCGGACACCGCGAGGTCGGGCACGGTGGTGTCGACCAGCATCGAGACGTGCCACCGTCCAGCGCTGTCGCGGGACACCGTGACCGAGGACGGCTCGCACCCCTCGGGCAGCGGCCGGGACCACCGGACGTCGAGCGGCTCGGTCATCTTCGCCAACGTCAGCCGTCCGTCGCGCCACCGGAACGCCGATCGGGTGTACTCGGCGGACGCCTTGCCCCTCCTCCTGGACCTGAACCTCGGGTAGCCCGCCCGTCGCTCCCAGAAGTTCACGAACGCACCCTGCAGGTGGCGGAGCGACTGCTGCAGCGGCACCGAGGACACCTCGGCCAGGAACGCCAGGTCCGGATCCCTCTTCCAGCCCGTGAGCATGGACGACGACTCGCTGTACGACATGCGGCGCTGTTCGCCGCGCCAAGCCGCGGTCCGGGCTTCGAGGGCCCGGGTGTAGACGAGTCGGACGCAGCCGAACGTGCGCAGGAGTTCCCGCGCCTGCCCGTCCGACGGGTAGCAGCGGTACTTGAAGGCCCGCTTCACCGCCCGCCCGCTCATGCTCGAACGGTAGTGCGCCACCTCGTAAGATCTTGTACACCCCTACTGACAGCGCGGTCCCTCCCCGGTCGGAAGGCCGGGGCAACCGCCGGTTTGGAATTCTGATGAAGGCCGATCCCGCCGTGCAGCGCAGGCTGCTCCCGCTCGCCGAGGTCGATGCCGAACTGTCGCGCGTCGACCACCGGAGGCGCACGCTGCCGGAGATCGTGGAGATCGCCGAAGCGGAGAAGCAGCTCCGGGTGAAGACCGACGCGTTGACGACGATCGAGACGACGCTCGGTGACCTAAACCGGGACGTCAAGCGCCAGGAGACCGAGATCGACCAGGTCCGGGCGCGGGAAGAGCGCGACCGGAAGCTGATGGCCGGTGGTTCGGTGGGCGCGAAGCAGCTCACCGAGCTGGAGCACGAGCTGGCGACGCTGGAGCGCCGCCAGGCGGCTCTGGAGGACGACCTGCTGGAGCTGATGGAACGCCGCGAGGCGGTCGAGGCCGACGTGCAGCACGCGCGGATCGAACTGGACAAGGCCACCGAGGCCCTGGCCGACGCCGCCCGCCGCCGGGACGCGACGCTCGCCGACCTGGACTCCATCGAGGCCAAGCGCAAGGCCGACCGCGAGAAGGCGGGCGCCGGGTTCCCGGCCGACCTGCTCGCGCTGTACGAGAAGGTGCGCGCCCACAAGGGGATCGGGGCCGGTCTGCTGCGCTCCCGCCGCTGCGGCGCCTGCCGGATCGAGCTGGACCGCAGCGCCTACTCGATGGTCCGCGAGGCCGCTCCGGACGAGGTCCTCCGGTGCGAGGAGTGCGGCGCGATCATGGTGCGGACGGCGGAATCCGGCCTGTGAGGGTCGTCATCGAGGCGGACGGCGGATCGCGCGGCAACCCCGGCCCCGCCGGGTACGGCGCGGTCGTGCGGGACGCCGAGTCCGGTGAACTGCTCGCCGAGCGCTTCGGTGGCCTCGGCCACGTGACCAACAACGTGGCCGAGTACCAGGGCCTGATCGCCGGGCTCCGCGCGGCCGCCGAGCTGGGGGCCGACTCCGTCGAGGTGCGGATGGACTCCAAGCTCGTGGTCGAGCAGATGTCCGGCCGGTGGCAGGTCAAGCACCCGTCCATGCAGCCGCTCGCGGCCGAGGCCCGGTCGTTGGCGGCCGGGTTCGGGCACGTCGGCTACACGTGGATCCCGCGCGAGCGGAACAAGGACGCGGACCGGTTGGCGAACCGGGCGATGGACGAGCAGGCGGGCACCTCCAAGCCCGCCACCGTCCAGGAGGCGGCCGTCTCGCCACCCGCATCCTGGACCGGCGCGGGCGGCACCCCCACCCGACTCCACCTGCTCAGGCACGGCCAGACGGAGCTGTCCGTCGGCCGCCGGTACTCGGGGCGCGGCAACCCGCCGCTGACCGAGATCGGCCGCGCGCAGGCGGCGGGCGCCGCACGCCGGTTGGCGAAGCTGGACGACATCGCCGCCGTCGTGTGCTCACCGCTGGGCCGCGCCCGTGAAACGGCCGACGCCGTCGCCTCGGCGCTCGGCCTGGAAGCCGAGGTCGTCGACGGCCTGATCGAGACCGACTTCGGCGCGTGGGAGGGCCTCACCTTCACCGAGGCCGCCGAACGCGACCCGGACGTGCACCGGCGCTGGCTGTCGGACACCTCGATCGCCCCGCCCGGCGGCGAGAGCTTCGACGCGGTCCACCAGCGCGTCCGACGTGCCCGCAACGACCTCATCACCCGGTACGGCGGCCAGAACCTCGTGGTCGTCAGCCACGTCACCCCGATCAAGACGCTGCTGCGCATGGCGCTCGACGTCGGCCCGAGCCTCCTCTTCCGCCTCCACCTGGACCTGGCATCGCTGTCGGTGACCGAGTTCTACCCCGACGGCCACGCCTCCGTCCGCTTGGTCAACGACACCTCACACCTGGCCGACTAGACCCGCTCGCGGACCGGCAGCCGATCCTCACGAAGATCGACTGTCGGACCCCCGTGGTTGGCTGGATCTCGGGGGGCCCACCCGGCCGGGCGACCCTTGCTCAGCCGCGCGAGCACGGGCCTGGCGGGCGGTCGGGTCAGGGTTCTGCTGCTCGGGTGCGGTGCTGGTTCCGATTCGGGATGTGGCGCTCAGCATGGGTGTCGGGCTGTCGGCCCAGGGGTCTGCCGGTTCGGGTGCCGTGCCGGTTCCGATCGGCGGGGCTGCCGGCTCAGGTGCTGTGCCAGTTTCCGAGCCGAGGCGTGGCGTCCGGCGGGGTGCGAACCCCAGCCGCGGTGGCGGCCTGGCGCCCGCCGTTCGGAACGGGTCAGCCCAGCTCGGCGGCCAGGGCGGCCAGGCGGGGGAGTACGACGTCCCGCCACCCCGGCCCCATGCGCTTGAAGGCGTCGGCGGCGCGCTTGTCGTCGAGGTCGAACCCGGAGTGCTCCAGCAGCAGCCGCGTGCCCCGCCCCTCGGGCACCAGGCGCCAGGTCAGCGTCCAGTCGGCGAACGTGTACACGAACCGCTCGTACGGCTCGACCTCCAGCACCTCGCACCGGATCGGCCCCCGGCCGGGCATCTCCAGGTGGAACTCGTGCCCGACGACCGCGGCGATGTCACCGGCCGCCCACCAGCGGGCGTGCAGTTCGGGGTCGGTG
>DATMCA010000206.1:0-8205 GCA_035559015.1 Umezawaea sp.
GGAGTTGCACGCGCAGCGCGTTGTACCCGAAGGAGTTCTACAGTGCCTGGTTGACATGCGTGGATGTCCGCATCAACCGGGAGTACTCCAGGTATGGAACCCAATACCTGGCACCTTGGGGCTTCTACGGTTCCACCTCCACCGCGCGATGCGACTCGGGAGACCACGCGATCGACGGAGGCATTTCGTAATCCTTCCCATGATGCCGCCGGAAGTCCTGTCAGGACGACGGAATCCCCAACGCATCCGCGTCGATCTGACTCCATGGACAGACGACCGTGTTTTCCTCGCCTGGGCGAGGAAAACACCTACAGCGCCTACCGACGCGTCACCATCAACGCTAGCGGGCCGTACGCAAGCCACGACTCCAATCGACAGTGCACGCGCCGCCCGTGAGCAAGGCTGATTCGCCGGCTCACAATCACAGGTAACGAAGCCAAGAAAAATCCACCCGGTGAACATTTCAAAAAAGGCTCTTGGAGAGCGCTACACACATGCAGGTTCGAAATAAAGGGGAGAAAATGCGCAAGATCACAAACCTGATGACACGAGCAGCACTCGTCTTGAGTGTGGCAGTAGTCGCAGTCATCGGAGCAACCGCCACCGCCACCGCGTCCGAATCTGCTGCGCAGGTGCCAGCAGCGGCCTCGTCCATGTCGCGAGTGGTCCAGAACGAAGATCCCATCACGATCGAAAGCTCGGGGGACTGCATCACTTACCTCGAGATCATCCGGGGCTACAAGATCACCAGCAGCATGCGGGTCATCTGTGGCCTGGCAGCGCTTCCCTACCCGGCCGCGCACATTCGGATCGCCGCCTGCATCCCCGCCCTCGCCGCCACGGGTGTAAGCCCGACGGACTCAATCCTCGCCTGTGTAGCCGCAACGGGCCCGTAGTAGTGAGTTCGCGCGACGTGGTCAGCGGGCCAAAGGTGAGCCGTACCGGCGTGGGTTGATGCTGGACGGCAACCGCAAGTCGATGCAGCCGATGGCGGACCTGCTCGGGATCGAGCACCAGGAACTGCGGCGGCGGGCAGTCCGGGCTGGGCAGTTCGTCGATCCGGACGCGCTGGTCATCGACGTCACCGGGTTTCCCAAGAACGACAAGGACTCCCCGGTGTGGCACGCATGTACTGCGACGCGTTGGGCAAGACCGGGAACTGTCAGATCGGTGACCGCATCACGCGGTCACCGATCTGGGCCTCGGCCGCGATCGACTGGTGACTGTTCCTGACGCAATCGTGGGACGACACCAAGTCCGCCGACGACACGATCGCGGCCGAGACCCGGACGCGATGGGCCCGCAGCGCGACCCCGGACGAGATCGGGAATCGGCAGAAGTGGTGGCTGGTGCCAGCCGTCAGCCCGACCGCGACCGCCCACCCAGCACAGACGGTGCCGGCCACCTCTGCCTGGATCGGCAACGGCCGCCCACCCGAATCGCGCTACCCCGACAAGTCCATCGATCCGAATACCCTGGCCATCGCCGACGGCTGGGCCGGCTCATGGTCCGGTCCGACTGGCTTACCTGGGCATGACCAACGCGTTCGCGCTACCGCGACTGTTGCCCTTGAGCGACTGGGATGGAGACACGGAGTTCCTCGCACTCACTCCTTCAGGGAGATGGCCTGACTAGGGCACACGTGCGTTGCTTCGCGTGCCCTTTCGGCCAGTTCGCCCTCCGGCGTCTCCTTCAGCAGGATGATCGTGCTGTCGTCCGCGGGTTTTTGAACAGCGCGGGCTCAGTGAGCACGCACTGTCCGGCACCGACGCGCTTGCTGGTGTCCACGATGATCTTCGTGGCCCTCTCCTGCTGAGGTGGAGATGGCAGTTCGTCCTCTACCAGGTCACCGGGAGCTGGTAGAGGACATAGATGTTCGCGTCGTCCTTGAACGGCAGCTCGTCGACATCCACCGCCAGCTCCAGGCTGGGAACGCGGCGGAACAGCGTGTCGAACACGATCTGGAGCTCCATCCGAGCCAGGTTCTGGCCCAGGCACTGGTGCGGCTCGAAACCGAACGCGACGTGGTGGCGCGCCGCGCTCGATGTCGTGCTCGTCCGAGTTCTCGAAGGTCTGCGGGTCCCGGTTGGCCGAATAGGCCAGCGCCAGCACTCCTTCGCCTGCGCGGATCAGCTGCCCGTCGACCTCGATGTCCTCGACGCACAGCCGGGCCGTCGCCACGTCGATGATCGTGAAGTACCGCAGCATCTCCTCGACCGCGTTGAGCGTTTTGGTGGGATCGGCCTACGCTTCCAGTGCCAGTACCGAATAACGCGAGCGTTCACACCAACCAACGCGTCTCGTCACAGACACGCTCACTGCGGCCATCGCAACAGCGAAACCCCGTTGGTGACAGTTATCTCTGGCAAGCGACAGATATCGCTGGTAGTCACACCTGGCGCGGGGAGCCTCGGTCGCCGGCAGTTGCCGCGACACCGCGGCTGACGAGGCCCGCGAACTCGGCGTCGAGCCGGTCGTGGGTTTCGGCTTCGACCCGGCCGCCCTCGCGGGACGGTTCGATCTCGTCTTCGACACGCCCGGCACGCTTCCCTTCGCCGCGGCCCGAACGCTGCTGAAGCCCGGCGGAACCATCGTCGACATCGTCCCGACCCCGGCCAAGATGATCAGGAGCGCCCTGCCCGGACCGTTCCGGGCGATGATGGGCCGGGTGGTGACCGCCGACCTGGAGGAGGTGGCCCGGACCCTGCGCCTGCCCATCGCCCGCACGGTCCCGTTGGCCGACGCGATCCAGGCCCTGACCGAGCTGGAGCGCGAGCAGCGCCCGAAGGGCGGCAAACTGGTCATCACCGCGGCCGGAAGCTGAGCCGGGCCGAGCCTGTCTCGTGACTGCTCGGTAGTGACCACGGACGGACTCGTTCACCTGCGTCCAACCATGAGCAACCTTCACCTGGACACACCTGTCACCGGGTTGCGAGACGGCACCTAGGGAACGGCGGGGACCGCGGTGCACTCGGGTTGTACGCAGGTGCCGAAGCCGGTGAGGAACCAGTGGAGGAACCACAGCGCGTAGGCGGCCGCGAACGGTAGCAGTGCGAGGAGCAGTGGTGCTGACGATCCGATGGCGGTGGCTCTGAGGAGGAGTTCCGCGGGCCTGGGGGTGGTGTGGAAGCCCCTGGTCAGGCAGGCCGTGGTGAGGACCAGTGCGGCGAGGCCCGCGTAGGTCCAGGTCGCCGCGGTGATCGGTGGGGTGGTGGACGTCCACGCCAGGGCGGTGAACAGCCGGCCGAGGTCGCTGAAGAGGCCGGGGTCCGGGCTGAGGTCGAGGCGGGTGCCGCGCAACCCCGCTCCGTGCGCGGCCAGGAGTCCGAACGCGGTCGCCGCCGCGGTGGACGAGGTGAGGGCGAACCATCCGAGGGGCACGGGTGCGGTGCGTTCTGGCACGAGCTTCTCCTCGTCGGGAGATACTCTGTTTCGGAGTATCCGTTTGTACTCCGTTTCGGAGTAGTCGACAAGGCGGGAGAACGCGGTGCCGGGCCGGACCAAGAAGTTGACCACGGTGTCCTACGGAATCCTGGGCCTGCTCGGGCTCCGCCCCCACACGCCGTACGAGCTGGCGGGTCAGTTCAAGCGCAGCAGCACGTTCTGGGCGGCGGCCGAGAGCGTCGTCTACCACGAGCCCAAGACGCTGGTGGCGCACGGCCTGGCCACGGCCGCCACCGAGGTCTCCGGAGGCCGCGGGCGCACCCGCTACTCGATCACCGAGCAGGGGCGTGCCGAACTGCGGCGGTGGCTGGCCGACCCGGCGACCGAGCCGCAGTTCCAGTTCGACGCGATGATGAAGGTCCTGTTCTCCGACGCGGGCGACAAGGACGACCTGCTCGGCGCGATCGGGGCGATGCGCGAGTGGGCGGACCGCACGACGGCGGGCGCGACCGTGATCACCACCAGCTACCTGACCGGCGACGAGCCGTACCCCGACCGGGCGCACATCGTCGGGCTGACGCAGGCGTACCGGGTGGGGCTGGCCGACATGACCCGGCGCTGGACCGACTGGGCCGAGCGGCAGGTGGGGGAGTGGCCCGACACCAACACCGGCCCCACCGGGACCGACCTGCTCGCCCGGTTGGCCAACGGTCACACGCCCTGGTCGGATCACTCGACCGGGTGATAATCCCTATTACTTCAGTGTTGACCGAAGTCAGTTGTCGAACTGTCGTGCCGCTGCCGGACGTGCTGCGGACAGGGGTTTCGACGATGCCGAAGGACGCCTGACCCGCCGTCGCGGGCGGCCGGATCCGTTCTCCGGTGGCACGTCCGGGCGGTCGAGGTCGCTCGCGAAGCACGTGGGCGGGAGCCGGGATCGGGCGCGCGGGTCGTCCGGCCGGGTGGTGTACCGCACAGTGCCCGATCGGGCCCGTCGCGAATGCGTCGGATTAATGGGCGAATGCGCGTCGCGGATGGGCCTCCTGGTGGACAACGCGTGTTGTGACCGTGTGAAAGAGTGGGGCCGGGAAAGCACATGAGCGATGCTCAAATGGGACGTATTCCCTTCGGGTCGAGTGGTTAAACATCCGATTCCTTGATGTCGAATCATAGTGCTCGGGTGCCGGATCCTCCTTTCGGCGGTATCTGCCCGGGATTGGACGCGGCACCGTATTCTGGTCTGTACTCGCACCGGTTCGCCGTGGAGTTTCCCCCCTGTTCACCTTCCGGGCCCCGGTGCGCCCGGTGCCATGCACGATGTTCGTCGAGGAGAAGGAGCACGCCGTGGACGACAACGCCACCTACCAGGTCCTGGTCAACGACGAGGAGCAGCACTCCCTGTGGCCACTCGGGAAAGAACTGCCCGACGGCTGGCGCAGAGCGGGAAAGGAAGGGTCCAAGCAGGAGTGCATGGACCACGTGGACGAGGTGTGGACCGACATGAGGCCCCGCAGCCTGCGGGAACGGATGGCCCTGGACGCGCGGGGCTGACGCTCCCGCGACCGCGCGGCCGGGTTCCGCTCTTCGTGCGGGCCCGTGTGGAATTGCCGGTCCACCTCGCGCTGAAGTCCGCCTGCGACGCGATGACCTGTGGTTATCGCGTCGCAGGCGTCTGTGGGGGGCCGGTCGGGGCGAATGATCGCGAAAGTGGAGAGAATTATTCCGCTATGGCGCCTCGATATGTGGTCAAACATGGCATTCGAGTGAAAGAGTCGACCTGTCGTTCACATTCGGCGCAATTCCACGGAAGTTCGACTATGTGTGAAGTCCCACTTCTCGGGATGCGTAACCCCGGCGCTCGTGGCTCGTTGAAGTATGAGTAAAGGGTGATTGATCGTTTCCTTGTCGCATGGAATCAAAGATAAGCACAACTCGTCGGCATGGAGGCTCATCGAAGTGGGTACATGACGACGTCGGGCCTTCGGCTTCCGATGTCGGACGAGCTCGCCCGGCGTGAAAATGGCGTTGGGTCGAGCATCGTCGAGAGAGTCCGGACTAGTGGTTTCGCGCATAGTCGACCACCGCACGCCGATGGGAAACGTGCGCGCGACCACGTGAGGGAGGGGAATCGTGGAACACTTACGCAGGGCCTTGGAGAGATCGGCCCGCGAGAATGACGTACCGGGTGCGCAGCTCGTCGTGTGGCACGGCGGGAACGCCTCGGAGTTCGAGTTCGGCGAAGAGGAGCACGGCACAGGTCGCGCGGTGGGACGCGACAGCAAGGTGCCCATCGGCTCCATCACGAAGGCCTTCACCGCCACCCTGCTGATGGTGCTGGTGTCCGACGGCGACGTCGAACTGGACGAGCCGGTCGCGGAGTACCTCCCGGAGGTCAGGCAGGCGCACGGCGAGATCGCCGAACTGCTCACGGCCCGCCACCTGCTCAGCCACACCGGGGGACTGCACTCGGAGGTCACGGCGCCCGCCGACGGCCGGTCGTCCCTGGCCGCCTCCCTGCTCGACGTCGTGCAACCGCCCGGCGCGGGCTTCTCCTACTCCAACGCCGGTTACGCCCTCATCGGCCGCCTGATCGAGGTGGCGACCGGCATGACCTGGTCCGAGGCCGTGCAGACGATCCTGCTCAAGCCGCTGGGCATCAACCTCGGCTTCATCGCGGGCGCCGACCCCGTCCTCCCCGTCGCGTCCTCGACGGCGAGCGGCCACACGGTCAACCGGGCGCTGAGCCTGGTCCGGCCCGTGGAACAGGAGCTGATGTCGGTCGAGGCCCCCGCGGGCGGTCTCGCCGCGAGCGCCGCCGACCTGGTCGAACTCGCGAAGATGCACCTGCGGCCGCGGCACGGCGGCAGCGACCACGGCCTCGTCACCGCCGACCACCTCGCCGAGATGCGCCGCCCGGTCCCCGGCGCCGAACCGTTCGGCCTCGCCGACGGCTGGGGCCTCGGCCTCGCCCTGTTCGGCGGCGGCACGGGGTGGCTCGGGCACGACGGAACGGCCGATGGCACGTCCTGCCACCTGCGCCTCGATCCCGAGTCGGGCACGGTCGTGGCCCTCACCGCGAACTCCGCCACGGGCGCCGCCCTGTGGCGGGAGCTCCTCCCCGAACTGCGGTCGGCGGGCGTCGACATCGACGAGCCCGGCGCGACGATCGACGCGGAACCCCGCACGACGATCCCGCGCGACTGCACCGGCACCTACGTCAACGGCGACATCGCCTACTCGGTGGTTGTCCGCGACGACGAACTCCAGCTGGTCGTCGACGACGAACCGGCCGCGCGACTCGCGGTCCACGACGGGTTCGTGTTCTCCGTGACCGATCTGGCGAACGGCGCGACCGGCAATCCCGGTCGCTTCCTGCGCGACCCCCGCAGCGGTCGGATCGACCGCATCCAGATCGGCGGGCGGGTCGCGGGCCGGCAGCGGCACGTGCGAGAAGTGGCCTGACAGCTCATCAACCCACCGCGGCCCCGAACACTCTTCCCCCTGTTCCCGCGGCGCTTCTCCGCGCCCGAAAGAGGTTGGACGGCATGACGATCCCCGACACCGCTCCCGCCACGTCGGTGGCAGGCGGCCACTTACCCCTCGAACTCCGCGACTCCTCGCCGGCGGGCGCCACGATCCTCGACCTGTTCGCCGAACAGGTGCTGCGAACACCTGCCGCGACCGCCGTGGTCGCGGTCGACGGGCAGTGCACCTACGGCGAGCTGAACGCCCGCTCCGACCGGCTCGCCGGGCACCTGCGACGTCTCGGGGTGCGGTCGGAACAGCCCGTCGGCGTGCTGGCGGAGCGTTCGGCGACCCTCGTGGTGGCCCTGCTGGCCGTGCTGAAGGCCGGTGGCGCGTACGTGCCGCTCGACTCCCGCGCGCCCGACGAGCGGATGGCGACGGTGTTGGGGGAGGCCGGGGTGTCGGTGCTGCTGGCCGACGGGACGTGGAGGTCCACCGCCGAACGCGTCCACGGTGGACACGTGGTCCTGGTGGACGACGACGTGGTCGGGGAGTCCGAGGCCGTGCCCGGTGTGGTGGCGCACCCGGACAACCTGGCGTACGTCGTCTTCACCTCGGGGTCGACCGGCGTGCCTAAGGGCGTGGCGGCGCGGCACCGGGACGTGGTGGACCTGGCCCGTGACGGGCGGTTCGCGGGCGGTGCGCACGACCGCGTGCTGGTGCACTCGCCGATGGCGTTCGACGCGTCGACCTACGAGGTGTGGGTGCCGCTGCTCAACGGCGGCCGGGTCGTGGTTGCCCCTCCCGGTGACGTGGACGGGCGGGTGCTGCGGGACGCGATCGGCCGGGACGGTGTGACCGGGATGTTCCTGACCACCGGCCTGTTCCGGTTGCTGGCGCAGGAGGACCCGGCCTGCTTCACCGGTCTGCACGAGGTGTGGACCGGTGGTGACGTCGTGCCCGCGGCGGCCGTGCGGCGGGTGATGGAGGCTTGCCCCGGCACCGTCGTGGTGGACGTCTACGGCCCGACCGAGACCACCACGTTCGCCTCCTCGCACCCGATGACCGACGTCGACGCCGTGCCCGAGGTGCTGCCGATCGGCACCGCGCTGGACGACATGCGCCTGCACGTGCTGGACGAGGACCTGCGCCCCGTGCCCGAGGGCGTCACCGGCGAGCTGTTCATCGCGGGCGCGGGCCTGGCCCGCGGCTACCTGAACCGCCCCGGTCTGACCGCGGACCGCTTCCTGGCGGACCCGTTCGGCGTGCCGGGGGAGCGGATGTACCGCACCGGCGACCTGGTCCGGTGGACGCCGGAGGGGTCCGTCGACTTCGTCGGCCGCGCGGACGACCAGG
>DATMCA010000207.1:0-5207 GCA_035559015.1 Umezawaea sp.
CTCTAGTCGCCGGACATCTTCTTCAGCATCGCGTTGTACGCGGCCAGGTCCGCGTCACCGTCGCCGTCCGCCCGCCGGTCCGACCGGCGGGCGTCGCGGTTGTCGGACCTGGCCCACTGCACGAGCAGCGCCACCATCACGACCAGCAGCGGCAGTTCCCCGGCGGCCCAGGCGATGCCGCCGCCGAGCCGCTGGTCCTCCAGCTGCGACGAGACCCAAGGCAGGCCGAGGGCGCGGTAGAAGTTCTCGCCGATGACGGTCTGCGAGCTCATCAGCGTGATGCCGAAGAACGCGTGGAACGGGATCGACGCGAACAGCAGGCCCAGGCGCCCCAACGGGGGCAGCCGGTTCGGCGCCGGGTCGATGCCGATCACCGGCCAGTAGAAGACGTAGCCGACCAGGATGAAGTGGGCGTTCATCGCCAGGTGCGCCCAGTGGCTGGGCAGCGCGGCGTCGAACAGGCCGGAGAAGTACAGGCCGTAGAACGAGCCCACGAACAGGAACAGCGCGACGAACGGGTTGGTCAGGACCTTCGCGACCGGTGACTGGACGAACGCCAGGACCCAGTCGCGCGGACCGGTCGGTCCTTCCTTGCCGGACGTCGGCAGCGCGCGCAGCGCGAGCGTGACGGGACCGCCCAGCACCAGCAGGATCGGCGCCAGCATCGACAGCAGCATGTGCGCTTCCATGTGCACGCTGAACATCGCGGGCGCGTACCGGCCGACGCCGGAGGACGTGGCGAACAGGATCGTGGCGCAGCCGAGCACCCACGCCACCGTGCGGCCGACCGGCCACTGGTCGCCGCGCTTGCGGAGCCTGCGCACGCCCAGCGCGTACAGCACCGCGAGCGCGATGGCCGCGGTGCCGAAGACCAGGTCGAACCGCCAGTCGAAGAACAGCCGGAACGCGGTGGGCGCGCCCGCGAGGTCGTAGCCGATGTACAGCTCCACCCTGCTGGGCAGCGACCTGCCGTCGGTCGGCGGAGGCGTGCGGCTCAGCGCCGCCGCGATGCCGAGCGTGACGAACATCAGCAGGACCTCGATGCCCGCCAGCCGCAGCAGCGCGGCGCCGGACCCGGTCTCCACGACGTCGCGGACGCCGCGGACCCGTTGCAGGTAGCCGATCCCGCCGAGCACGAGCAGCGCGGCGATCTTGGCGACCACGAGCAGGCCGTAGTTCGTGGTGAACAGGTCGCCCAGCGGCAGCCGCACCAGGGCGTTGATCACACCGGAGACGGCCATCACGATCCAGCAGACGAGCGCGATCGCCGAGAACCTCGTCGTCGCCAGCGCCAGGTCGGCCCCTCGACGGCGGCCGTGCGTCAGCAGCGCGATCAGCCCCCCGACCCACAGGGCGGCGGCCACCAGGTGGAACAGGAGGCTGTTGGTGGCCATGTCGTGCGAGCCGCCGCCGGAGGAGTGCCCGGTGACCGCGACCGGCAGCAGGGCGAACAGGGAGAGGAAGAACAGGACCGCCGTCCACCCCCACGACAGGACGATCGTGCTGCCCAGCGCGATCAGGGCGACGACGACGGCGGTGATCATCCACGCGCGGGCCTGCTCGATGAACCCGGCGGCCTGGAACAGCTCGGCCGGGTTGAACATGACCGACACGGGTTGCCCGACGGCGTCGGCGGCGGTGAACGGCACGGCCAGCACGGCGCCGAACGTCCACAGCAGCGCCGTCCACCCGGCGGTGCGCAGGGCCGCGTACCCGTCGGCGGCCAGCAGCCCGGAACGCTGCGGCGGCACCAGGAACGCGGCCAGCAGCAGCGACCCGATGGTCACCACCGCGGCGGACTCGGTGAGGACCCGCACCACGATCAGGCCGGTGCGGTCGTTGCCCGTCGCGGTCAGGAGCCCGGCCGCGACGAGTGCCGCGACGCCGGCCCCGACCACCAGCAGGGGGACGAGTCCCGTTCGCCTCCTGCGAGGGCTCGGCGAGGGCTCGACGTCGGTGAGGGCTTCGGATGACACCCATCGAGACTAGGCCGCCTGTCACCCCTCCGTCCCCCGGCCCGTTCTCGTCCCTTCGCGGGCGGACGTGGCCGAGCGGACGTGGCGCGCGCGCCACCCACTACGGTTTCGCCCCGTGACCCGCCCTTCTCGCGCGCTGCCGTTCGCGGCGGCGGCCTTGGCCCTCGCGGGCTGCAGCTACTCGATCAACGGTTCCGCGCTGCCCGACCCGAGCGCCCCGACGACGACCGCGGCGAAGTCGGCGGCGCCGTCGTCATCCGCCGCGGCGGGTCCCGCCCCGAAGATCGCGAAGCCCCGCACGGTCGCGGGCGTCGACCCGTGCAAGATGCTGGACGCGAACGACCTCAAGGGCATCGGCGTGTTCAAGCGCGACCCCCGCCGCCAGGACGACACGATCCAGGAGTCCTGCCAGTACCTGCTGAACGACGGCAGCGAGAAGGGTCAGACCGTCGTCACGGCCCTCTACCAGCGCTACGAGCAGGTGCGGGACCGGCAGAAGGGCGGCAAGGAGCAGCTCGTGGAGGGCCACTCCACGTGGACGTTCTGCCAGCTGACCGGCCCGGAGGAGGTCTGCACCGCCACCATCGCGGTGAACGCGAACCGCAGCATCCTGGTGGCGATGGCCCAGACGGGCGGTGTGCCCGACCAGATGGTCGTGGTGATGGCCCCGCTGCTCAAGGCCGCGCTGGCACGGATTCCGGTGGCGTAGCGGCCAGTTCGCGGGTGCGGGAGCGGGCCGCGAGCCACACCGCGGGCACCATGAGGGCGCAGACGAGCGCGACGAAGCCGAGCGACACCGTGAGCGAGCTGAGGTGGGCGAGTCCGCCGACGATCGGCGGTCCGGCGAGGAACCCCGTGTACGCGACGGTCGTCACCAGGCCCAGTTCTCGCTCGCCGCCGGTGCCGTCGGCCCGCTTGCCCGCGTCCCCGGCCAGGTCCATGACCACCGGGAAGGCGAACGCCAGCCCCAGCCCGGCGAGCGCGAACCCGACGTAGCCCGAGGCGGGTGTCGGGACGACCACGGCGGTGGCCAGTCCGACGGACGCGACGACCGCTCCACCGACCAGCAGCCGGTAAGGACCCCACCGGCGCTGGACGGGCTCCCCCGAGAGCCGGGCGACGGCCATCGTGATGGAGAACACGGCGTACGCGGCGGCAGCGGCGGCATCGCCCATCCCCCGTTCCCGCACCAGGAACAGCGCGGACCAGTCGGCCGACGCGCCCTCCGCGATGGCGGAGCAGAACGCGATGCCCGCCAGCAGCCACAGCACCGGACGGCGCAGCACGGTCGGCTGCGGGCCGACGGCGATCCCGCGGTCGCGTTCACCGGATTCGCCGGGCACCCTGCGGTGCACCAGCAGCAGGACCACCAGCCCCACGGCGGTGGCGACCAGGAAGTGCCGCAACGGGCTCCAGGTCGCGGCGGCGGCGACCGCGGCGCCGACCGAGCCGATCAGGCCGCCGAAGCTGAAGCCCGCGTGGAACTGCGGCATCAGCGGCCGGTCCAGTTCCCGCAGCACGCCGACCGCCGCGATGTTCATGGACACGTCCAGCGCGGCGATGCTCGACCCCAGCAGGAACAGCACCAGGCCGAGCTGGAGCGGGGTCGACGCGAGCGCCAGCAGCGGGAGGACCAGGGCGCTGGCGACACCGCTGGCCAGCACGACGCGGCGGGCGCCGAAGGCCGCGCAGACGCGGGCGGCGAACGGCGCGGTCAGCGCCAGACCGATGCTGGCGCCGAGCAGCGCGAGGCCGAGCGTGCCCTCCTCGGCCCCGACCTGGTTCGCGAGCGCGGGCACGCGAGCGGCCCACGAGCCGAAGACCGCGCCGTTGAAGACGAACACGACGAACACGGCCAGACGCGGTGACAGCAAGGCGGTCCTCCCTCTCGGATCCGCACCAGCATGACTGAAGCGCTTCAGATCCGTCCAGTCCGATCCTCGCGGCCGATGGCTACCCTCTGCGGTGTGGACATCGCCCGACCGCGCAAGCCGACCCTCGACACCGTCGCCGGTGTCGTCGGGGTTTCGCGCGCCACGGTGTCCAACGCCTACAACCGCCCTGATCAGCTCTCCGCGTCGCTGCGCGAGCGGATCCTGGCCGCCGCGCTCGAACTCGGCTACTCCGGGCCGGACCCCGTGGCGCGCAGCCTCGCGACCCGCTCCAGCGCCGCCGTGGGCTTCATGCTCGGCCAACCGCTGACCGCGGCGTTCTCCGATCCGGCGGTCAGCGTCTTCCTCGACGGACTGGCGTCCACTGTGGACGGTCGCGACCACTGCCTGGTGCTGATGCCGGGGAACGAGACCGGCGGTCCGAGGTCGGAGACCGTGGCCAGGGCGCAGGCGGACGTGTTCGTGGCGTACTCCCTGCCCGACGACGCGCCCGCGCTCGCCGCCGTGCGCGCCCGCGGCCTGCCCATGGTGGTCGTCGACCAACCCGTGCTGGCGGGAGCCGCGCGCGTCGAAGTGGACGACACGGGTGGCGCCCGTTCGGCGGCGGAGCACCTACTCCTGTTGGGGCATCGGCACTTCGGCGTGCTCACGTTCGCACTGCGCCCCGGCGGCAGAACCGGGCCGGTGGACGAGCGCCGGCGGGCGGAAGCGTCGTTCCGCGTCACCAGGGATCGACTGGCGGGCTACCTCGACGTGCTGGCAGGCGCCGGGATCACCGACGTGCCGGTCTGGGAAGCCAGCGGCAGCAGACGGGAACTGGGCCGCACGGGCACGAGATGGCTGCTGGAGCAGGATCCCAGACCCACCGCCCTGCTCTGCGCGTCCGACGAGCTCGCCTTCGGCGCCCTGCGGGCCGTGCGCGACGCCGGGCTCACCACGCCCGACGACGTGTCGGTCACCGGCTTCGACGACGTTCCCGACGCCAAGCACGCCGACCCGCCGTTGACGACGGTCAGGCAGCCACTGGCCGAAAAAGGGCGAAGAGCGGGCGAACTGGCCCTGAGACTGCTCGACGGCGAGAGCCCCGGCGGACCGATCAGAGTGCCCGTGCAACTCGTGTTGCGGGCATCCACCCGGCCCCCAAGGTGATCTGCGTCACTTTCGGCCATTCTTAACCAGTTTTCGGGTCTCCGAACGGAAACGACCAAACGTCCTCCGGCGATGAGACCGTTGGGGACGGCTACGCTGCTACGGCACGTGGTCGGCATCCCCTCTAGCCTCCGTAGCTCAGTGGAGAGAGCGAGGGACTTCTAATCCCGAGGTCGCAGGTTCGAATCCT
>DATMCA010000208.1:0-8495 GCA_035559015.1 Umezawaea sp.
CCAGTGCAGCGCGCTGACCGCGGTCAGCTTCGGGATCGCGGTGGGCGCCACCGCCTCCTCCGTGGCCACCGCCGTGCCGTCACCGGCCTTGACCGACTCGGCTCGCGGACCGGCGGTCTTCCTGGCCGTGGCACGGCCGACCACGGCGCGGCCGACGTAGGTCAGGGTGATGGACACCGTGTAGGCCACCGCGACGCTGAGCAGCAGCGGCACGACGACCTTGTTCACCAGCACACCCCACTGCACCGAACTGCTGGCGAACAGCACCCCGGCGCCGAGCAGCGACCCGACCAAGGCGTGCGTGGTGGACACCGGCAGCTTGCGCCAGGTGGCGAACGCGACCCAGCCACCCGTGCCGACCAGCACCGCGACCGCGAACGGCGCGGTCGGGGCCTGCGAGACGATCCCCTTGGAGAACAAGGCGGTCATCTTCGCCGCGAAGGTGAGCGACACCAGGCAGCCGACGGCGGTCGTGAACGTGCCCCAGAGCACCGCCGTGCGGATCTTGGCCACACCGGCGGCGGACAGGGTCGCGACGCCCTTCGGCACGTCGTTGGCCCCGTTCGCCGCGGCGAGGGCCAACACGAGCACCAGCACCAGAACTTCCATGACGGGTCTCCTCTGCTTCGTCTAGCCGGCGACCAGCGCTCGCTGCGACACCGCGGCGAGGAAGGCTGTGATCAGGGGGTGCACCGACTCCGGCGTCGAGGACAGCTCGGGTTGGAAGAGGGTGCCGATGAAGAACGGGTGGTCGGGCAGCTCGATCGCCCTGGGTGCCTTCTCCGCGTCCCAGCCGCTGATCCGCAACGGGCTGTGCACGATGGCGTCGACGTACTCGGGGTTGAGCCCGTACTTGCAGTGGTAGGTCTCGACGGTGCTCTCGGCATCGCCGTAGACCGCCGCGAGCCGCGTGCCCTCGGACAGGAACAGCGGTGCCTGCTCCCCCGCCAACGAGCACGCCAGCGGCACGATGAACGGCGTCCGCGCGTCCGGGTCGTACTGGACGTCGTCGGCGTCGGTGAACCCGAGTTCGGCCTGCCCGTACTCCATGAGCGCGTGCTGGAAGCCACCGCACGTGCCCAGGTACGGGATGCCGGTCTCCCTGGCCAACCGGATCGCGAGCAGGACGGCCTGCTTGTCGGCGTACGGCGATCCGGGAACGACCCAGATCCCGTCGTAGCCCGCGATGTCCTCGGTGACGGTCTCGCTGGCCACCCAGTCGACCTCCACTCCGAGGTGCGGGATCAGGGCGTCCAACCGCGGGTGCGCGGGTTGGCACGTGTTGTAGTTGCCCACCAGGGCCAACCGTGGCCGTGAAGTCATCTCGTGTCCTCCCCAGGACTTCTCGTGCCGAGCCAGACGAAGCCGTGCGGCCGCAGTTCGCAGCGGAGGCCGTCGACGGCCTCGGTGGTGCTGGTCTCCCCGCTCAGGAAGAGGGGTGTCGCGCCGTCGAGCACGTGCGGCGCGAAGGTCCGCGCCACGTCCGTGACGTTGTGCACGCACAACACCCGGTGCCCGCCGCCCGCCGCGGCGCGGAGCACCGCCCACAGCCCGCTGCCGACGTCGACGGGCGTCACCGTGGAACCCGCCCCGAACGCCGCCGCGACCACGGGATGCCCCACGTCGGGAGCGGACCCGGTCAGCGACCACCGCAGCGAGTCGAGGAGCGCGTCGATCGGGCGCGTGAGCGCACTTCGGGCGGTCACCACAGCGGCCGTCCGGTCATGACCTCGCCCGCCGGGCGTCCCAGCAGGCTCAGGACGGTGGGGGCGATGTCGGCGAGCGAGGGGTTCTCGGGCGCGGTGCCGACGGTCTGGCCGTCGACCGGCACGAGGACTGCGGGGACCGGGTTGGTGGTGTGCCCGCCGTAGGGACGCGGCACGCCGTCGGGGCCGGGTTTGAGCATCCGCTCCGCGTTGCCGTGATCACCCACGAGCAGCACCCAGCGCCCGGTTTCCGCCGCCGTGACGAGGATCCGGTCCACCGCGCGGTCGGTGTGCTCGGTCGCCAGGACGGTGGCGGCGAAGTCGCCGGTGTGACCGACCACGTCGATGTTGGCGAGGTTCGCCACGACGAGGTCCACGTCGGTGCGCTGTGCGGCCTCCGCCACGGCCTCGACGACCTTGTCCAGGTTCATCTCCGGGCGCGCGCGGTAGTCCGGCCGCTCGTCGGCGGCGATCCGCACGTGCTCCTCGCCCGTCCGCGCCGTGGCATCACGGCCGTTGACGTAGTAGGTGACGTGCTCGAACTTCTCGTTCTCCGCCACCCGCACGGACCGCAGGCCGTGGCGTGCCAACTCGTCGGCCAGGCCACCACCGGTCTCCGCCCGCCCCACGAGCGGCGGGATGGCGGCCTTGGTGTCGTACTGGGCCAGGCTCAGCACCTCGACGTCGCGATCGGCCAGGTGCTCGACCAGGAAGTCGGCGAGCTGCTGGATCCGGTCGCTGCGGAAGTTGGTGAACAACACCGCGTCACCGGTCCGCACCGCGCCCAGGGGCTCACCTGCGTCGTCCACGACGATGCCGGGCTCGACCCACTCGTCACCCCGTGCGGAAGCCTCCACGGCCTCCTGGGGACGCGCGACGGGCGTCCCGACGCCATCGGCGACGGCCAGGCCCGCCTGGCGGGTGAGGTCGAGGTCGCCGCTCTTGTCCAGTGCGTAGCCGCGGCCCACCACGCTGGCCAGTCGGCCCGCTCCGGCCTCCGCGGCGTGCTTCTCGATCCGGCCGAGGTAGGTCGCGGCGGTGCCGTCGGACACGTCGCGGCCGTCGGTGATCGCGTGGATCCAGACCTGGCCGACGTTCAGCTCGACGGCGGTCTCCAGCAGCTCCCGGAGGTGGTCGACGTGCGCGTGGATCGCTCCGTCCGAGGACAGGCCGATCAGGTGCAGGGCGGTCCCGGTGGAAGCGACCCTGCCGAGCGCCTTGGTCAGCAGTGGGTTCGTCCGCAGTCCTCCGGAGCGGATCTGCTGGTCGACCAGCACGCTGTCGTAGGGCACCGGCCGTCCGGCGCCGATGACCATGTGGCCGATCTCCGAGTTGCCGACCGTGTCCGGCAGCAACCCGACCGCCGTCCCCGACGCCTCGACCAGGACGGTCGGGCAGGTCGACAGCAGCCGGTCCAGGACGGGGGTGGCGGCCGTGGTGATCGCGTTGCCCTCGTCGGCCGGGGCGTGGCCCCAGCCGTCGAGCACGAGCAGGATTCCCGGTGCGCCCTCGCTCATCGGGTGCTCTCGCCGTCGGCGGCGAGCTCGTCGAGGGTCTGCCAGAAGGTCGGGAACGACTTGGCGACGCAGCCGGGCTCCTTGATGACGACGCCCTCGGTCCGAAGACCGGCGATGGCGAAGCACATCGCGATCCGGTGGTCGTCGTAGGTGTCGATGGTCGCGCCGTGCGGGGTGCCGCCGGTGATGGTCATCGCGTCGGGCTCCTCGTCGACCTCGATGCCCATCTTGCGGAGTTCCGCAGTCACGGCGGCGATCCGGTCGCACTCCTTGACGCGGAGGCTGGCGATGTTGGTGATGCGGGTCGTGCCCTCGGCGAACGCGGCCACGACGGCGAGCGTGGGCACGACGACGGGCATGGCCTCCATGTCGATGTCGATGCCCCGCAGCGGTCCGCCCTTGAGGGTGATGGAGTCGGCGGTGACGTCGGCTTCGCAGCCCATCCGGACGAACGCGTCGACCAGGCCCACGTCGCCCTGGTGTGAGCCGGAGCCGATGCCGGGGATGGTGATGCGGCCACCCAGAACCGCTGCGGCGGCGAGGAAGTAGGACATTCCCGAAGCGTCGGGCTCGACCGTGACGGAACCGCCGCGCACCGACTGTCCCGCCGCGACGGTGAACTTCGTGTAACCGTCGCGTTCCACTTCGACGCCCATCTCGGCGAGCGCCGCGACGGTCATGTTCACGTAGGGCTTGGAGATCAGGTCGTCGATGATCGTGACCTCGACGTCGTTCTCCGCGAGGATCGCGTTGATGAGCAGGCTGGAGGTGAACTGGCTGCTGACCGCGCCGCTGATCTTCGTCGCGCCGCCGCGGAACGTGCCGCCGACGACGCGGATGGGCGGGCTGCCGTTGCCGCGCACCGCGGTGGCGTCGACGCCGAGCGCGGGCAGGGCGTCCAGCAGGGAGCCCATGGGGCGTTCCTGCATCCGCTTGGTGCCGGTGATGACGCTGACCCCGGGAGCGTGCCCCGCCATGGAGATGAGGAACCTCAGGGGCGTTCCCGCCGCGCCGACGTAGATCTCCTCTTCGGGTGCTGCCATGGGTTTGCCGGTGGGCACCACGTGGAAGCGGGCGTTCTCGCGGTCGATCGTCACGGTGACGTGGCCGAACTGGTTGATCGCGTTGGCGAGCAGCACGGTGTCGTCGGAGACCAGGGCGCCCTCGATCGTGGTCTCCTTCCCGGACAGGGCGGCGATCGCGATGTACCGGTTGGAGTAGCTCTTCGAACCCAGCACCTTCACGACCAGGTCGAAGGCGGGAAGGGTGCGCACCGTCAGCTCGTCGACTTCCAGGCGCGGATCCGGAGTTGCTGTGCTCATGCGGGTGATCCCCTTGGCGTGGTCGGGCGTCGGGCGGAGGGTGCCTGCGTCTCGGCAGAGCGGTGACAGCCTGCGATCCCGTGGACCGCCGGGGGAAGCGAACGGGCCCGGCAGCAACGTGCCGGGCAGGTTGCTGCCTGACTCGGCAAAAGTTCCCGACAGGAGCCCACTATTTGCTTTTCCTATTGCACCGGTGGGTTAAACCCGGTTAGCGCACAGGAACGACTGCTACATTGATGAACCTCAATACAAGCGAGCACAGTCGGCACAGCTACCCTGGGGGGGTACATGCTGCAACCGTTCGGGCTGGATGAGACAGCACAGGCGGTGTACCGGTTCGTCCTGACGCGACAGGGCTGCGAGATCGCGGAAGTCGTTGGGCTGCTTGGAATTCCGGAGTCTTCCGTTCGCGACGCCATCGTTCGGCTGTCTGAACTTTGCCTCTTGCGCAGTTCGTCCGATTCACTCCTGCCGGGCAGTCCGAGCATCGCGCTGAACTCCCTGCTGGAACGCCAGCAGGCCGATCTGCTGCGCAAGCAGCAGGAGTTCGCGGCCACCCGTGCGGCCGCCAATCGACTGATCGCGGAGTACGACGAGGTGTGCGGTGCGGGAATCCGCAACGAGTGGGAGCGCCTGGACGGCATCGCGGCGGTCCAAGCGCGTTCCAGCGTGCTGGCCCGCCAATCGCGCATCGAATGCCTGTCCCTGCTCCCCGGCGGAAACCAGTCGGTGGACGGCCTCGAAGCCCGCCGAGCACTGGACGGCGACCTGCTGCAGAACGGCGCTTCCGTGTGGACCGTCTACCAGGACTGCGCTTTCAACGACCGGCAGTCGCTGCGGTACGCGGAGTGGTTGACCTCCTCCGGCGGCGAGGTGCGCACAGCACCGACGCTGCCGACCTGGATGCTGGTGTTCGACCGCACGACGGCGCTGCTCCCGGTCTCCCCGGAATCCGGGCACCGCAGCGCGTTCCAGGTCGCCGGCGCGGGCGTGGTCACGGCCCTGGTGGCGTTGTTCGAGCAGGTGTGGACCGCGGCCACGCCCCTGGGTGATCAGCGGTGTCCGAGCGACGAAGGTCCCAGCAACATGGAACGGGAACTGCTCCGGCTGCTCAGCCAGGGCCTGACCGACGAGGCCGTGTGCAAGAAGCTGGGCATCGGACTGCGCACGGTGCGGCGGATGGTCGCCGACCTCATGACCAAGCTCGACGCCCGCAGCCGCTTCGAGGCAGGGGCGAACGCGGTCGCCCGCGGATGGCTGAGTCCCGACAGCACTCCGCGAAAACGACAACGTGACGCCTGCTGCGACACCTCGGCCCTGGTTCCACTCGCCAGGAACCACGAACTGCACGAGCACGCCGACGCCGTGTGATCGCGCCTGCCGACAACGGTCAGGAGCAGGCGGTGGCGGCCACGCCGGGGATCGCCAGCATCGCCGAGAGCCTGCCGAAGTTCTCCTGCACCGGCCGGTAGTACACCCAGGTGCCCCGGCGATCGGACTCCACCAGCCCCGCCTCGCGCAGGACCTTCAGGTGGTAGGAGATGGTGGGTCCGGACAGGTCGAACGAGTCGGACAGGTCGCAGACGCAGCACTCACCCGCCTCGGTGGCCGAGGACGCGGCGATCAGCGACAACAGGCGAAGACGGATCGGGTCACCCATCGCCTTGAACATCTTGGCCATGTCGACGGCGTGGTCCGGCTGAAGCGGGGCGGACAGCACCGGCTCACAGCAGGGCTCCGACTGGGCGCTCACCTGGTTGCGAGCCTGCTTGAGCGTGGAGGTCATACAATCTATATTGACATCCATCTAATCTAGGTGCAAGCAAGCACGCGGCATCTCACACCGTGAGCGGGCAGGTCACGCGAACAGGTCGCGGAGCGCCTGCCACCCCTCGGGGACCACGCTGAAGTACGCCCACGTGCCCCGCCGCTCGCGAGACAGCAGACCGGCGTCGGTCAGCACCTTGAGGTGGTGGCTGACCGTGGGCTGGCTCAAGCCCAGCGGCTCGATCAGGTCGCAGACGCACACCTCACCCTCCTCAGCACCGTGGATGATGCTGAGGAGCTGCAAGCGAGCAGGGTCCGCCACGGCTTTGAGGAGCTTGGCCAGCCGCTCCGCGGACGGTCGGTCCAGTGGTTCGGCGGCCACGCTCACGCGCGCGCAGCCGTCGACGACCACCGGGAGTTCGCGCGTGCTCGTTGCATTCACACCCATCACACTACGCAGGTCACGGCTTTGACGCCTTGGTGATGCTGCACGCGAAGCACTTGTAGGCCTGCTGGCCCGACAGGTTGTCGTAGTGGCGGTCGTCCACCAGGGTGTTCGCCGCCTCGTAGCGCGGATCGCCGAACTGGTCACCGACCTGCTGCGCCGACCCGAAGGTGTTGGGCACGAAGATCGTGTCCTCGCGGATGCCCGGCCAGTACAGCGCGGTACCGGTGACCTCGCCCCGTGGGCTGCGCACCACCACCTCGTCGCGGTCCGCGATCCCGTAGCGACGGGCGGTGTCCGGGTGGATCTGGACCAGGCGGATCCCGTTGAGCTGCTCACCGGTCGGTGTCCAGTGCGTGACCGAGGCGAAGTGCACGACGCTGGGACGCCCGGTGGTGCCCATGAGCGGGAACTCACGGTGGACGTCGTCGCTACCCGGCACGCCGAGCCGCACCGGGTGGGTGACCGCCTGCGGGTTGACCGGGTTGGTGACGAACCCGACCTCGTAGGCGATCGTCGGGTGGGCGCCGGTCACCTCGGGGTGGGTGTAGAAGCTCGGCAGGGCGTGGTGCCCCGCGGTGGCGAGTTGCCGTTCCAGCTCGGGGGTGTAGATCTCGACCTTGCCGCTCGGCGTGGGGAACCGCTTCCCCTTCGCGCCCAGGGACTCGGCGGCCTCGTACCAGGACGGGTGGTCGAGGTACAGGGCGCTGACGCCGGGGTGCTGGACCGACGGGCACGGCCAGCGCAGCGGCTCGGTCCGCTTCTCCATGCGAGCCTTGGTCATGCCACCCATGCCAGGGGTGCGGTTGACGAACTCGTTCCACATCACCGAGTAGTCCTTCCACGCTTGCGGGAAGGCGTCGGTCCAGTACGTGGAGGGGTTCTTCGTGTCGTTGCGCCCGAGCGCCCAGGCGAGGTCGATCCAGATCTCCCAGTCGGGCTTGGACTCCCCCACCCGCGGCACGACCTGGTGCTGCCACCTGATCGCCCGGTCGTCGCGCCGCATGTAGACGCCCTCGTACTCCAGCGCGCCGGACACCGGCAGGATGACGTCCGCGAAGTAGGCGGCCTCCTCCATGAACAGACCGGTGTAGACGTAGAAGTCGAGTTCCCGGAACGCTTCCTTGACCTTGTTCGTGTTGGCCGAGGAGATCAGCGGGTTGCCCTGGGTGATCACGGCTTCCAGCCGGTACGGCTTGCCCGTGAGGATCGACTCGGCGAAGTAGTCGGGCCCGACCGGAAGCGCCTGCGGCACGTTCGGAACGGTCACCGAGAGCGGCGGCAGGTGCAGGTCACCGGGCCAGGTGTTGTGCATGAAGTTGCACCCGCCGCCGAGCTTGCCGATGTTGCCGGTGACGGCGGCCAGGAAGGTCAGCACGCGGTAGGTGTCGAACGAACCGAGCTGGTGCGAGATGCCGGCGTTGCAGAAGATCGCGGCCGGTTCGGACTTCGCGTAGTCCTCGGCGATGCGCTGGATCGTCTTGGCCGGGATGCCGGTGATCTTCGACGCCCAGTCGAGGGTGTACGCGGACTTCACCAGGTGGTCGCGAAGTTCACCGAACCCGACGACCCAGCGTTGGACGAAGTGCCGGTCGTAGAGGTCCTTGGTGACGATGTGGTGCAGCATTCCCAGCGCCAGAGCCAGGTCCGTGTGCGGCTTGGCCGCGATCCACTCGTCGGCCTCGGCACCGGTGGGCGTGCGGCGGGGGTCGACCACGACGAGCTTCGCGCCGGTTCG
>DATMCA010000209.1:0-2532 GCA_035559015.1 Umezawaea sp.
CAGCAGGTGCTTGAAGAAGATGGTGTTGAACGCCTTCACGAGCTTGGCGTCCGGGAGGTAGCGCTGCAGCAGCTCGCTCGAGGTGAGCAACGCGTTGTCGAGCTCGGGGATGGGCCCGTCACGCTCGGGACCGTAGTTGCACGTGTCGATGACCGTCTTCCCGGCCAGTGGCCCGGCGGGCACGGCGGGGAAGGCCTTGACCGGCACCGTGACCACGACGATGTCACCGGCCGCCGCGGCCTCCCCGCTCGTCGCCGCCGACGCCCGCGGCCCCAGTTCCGCGACCGCGTCCGCGAGCGTTCCGGGACCGCGCGAGTTGCTGAGCACGACCTGGTGCCCGGCCTCGACGGCGAGCCGCGCGATGGTGCTGCCGATGTTCCCGCTGCCGATGAATCCCACGGTCGTCATGTTCTCGTTGTCCCTTCAGAAGAGCGGTCGTCCACCGGACTCGTTGCCGCCGTCAGCCGACGGGGAAGTAGTGGCCGTTGTCCAGGTCGGCGAGCAGGCCGGGCTGAGCGGGTTCCCAGCCGAGGGTCCGGCGGGTGACGAGGTTGGACGCCGGGTAGCTCTGCGTCACGACGTTCGCGAGGAACCCGAAGTAACCCGGCACCATCAGCACGTCCGCGGGAACGCTCACGACGGGCAGGCCCAGACGGCTGCCGATGGCCTCGGCGATCGCGCGGAGCGGGATGGCCCCGTCCCCGACCGCGTGCCAGTACCTGCCTGCCGTCCCCTTCTCCAGCGCCAAGCGGAACAAGGAGGCGACGTCGCGGACGTGCACGGCGTTCCACAGGTTCGCGCCGTCGCCGGGGTAGCCGACGAAGCCCTTCTCCTTCGCGAGCGCGATCAGCTGCACGAGGAAGCCCGCGCGATCGGTCGTGCTGTGCGCGATGTTGGCGATCCGCACGACCGAAGACCGCACTCCCCGCTCGGCGAGGTCGACCACGGCGGTTTCCACGACGTTGCGGACCCGCAGGGTGCCCTTGTGGTCATCCCCGCCGGGCAGGGCCGGGTCCTCCTCGGTGGCCGGCCTGCCCAGGTTCCCCGGCGAGCCGATGCTTCCCGCTGCGACCAGCGGCTTCCCGGTACCCGCGAGGGCCTCGCCGTACGCGAGCATGATCGGGAGCTCCGCGGCCGCCACGGCGTCGAGCCCGCCGGACGGGAGCAGGTCCTGCCTGTGCGCGACGTGGATGACCCCGTCGGAATCCGCGGCCGCCTCCTTGAGCCCGTCGAGGTCCTCCAGGTCGCCGCGACGCACCTTCGCGCCGAGCGCGGACACCGCCGCCGCGGCCGCGTCCGACCGGGCCAGGCCGGTGACCTCGTGCCCGGCGGCGACGAGCTCGGGGATGATGTGCGAACCGGAATGCCCGGTCCCGCCGGTGACAAAAACGCGCACGCTGATGCTCCTTGGGAATGATGTGGCGCGAGAAGTGGTGGTGCGGTGTGCTCAGCCGGAGACGGTGACGCCGAGGGAGAAGTCGAAGGTCCCCAAGCCGTTGCGGGCCAGGCTGATCATCAGCAGGCCCGTCCCTTCCAGCCAGCGCGCCATCGCCAGGCCGCCCGCGTCCAGCGGGCGCAGCCCGAGGCTCTCGACGAACGCCGACACGCTCGCCTTGGCCCGCGCGTCGTCGCCGGCGAGGAGCACGTCCAGCGGGCCGCCCCGAGCCAGGACGTGGCCGAAGACGGTGTTGAACGCCTTCACGACGGTGGCGCTCGCCGGGGCGGCCTCGGCGATCTCCTGCGCGCCGGACGTGCCGTCGGGGGTGGCCGGCCCGGTGGCGTCGGCGGTGGAGGTGTTGGAGACGTCGACGATGACCTTGCCTGCCAATGCGTCGCCGTAGTGGGTGACGACCGGCACGGCGCCGGCGTACGGCAGGGCGAGGAAGACGAGGTCGCCGGCCGGGGTGGCGCCGAATGTCCCGGCCGTGGCGCCCGCACCGAGCGCGGTGGCCAATTCCTTGGCCTTCGCTTCGTCGCGGCCGATGACTTCGACGGTGTTGCCGCCGGCGAGCGCCCGGCCTGCCAGGGCGCCGGCCATGGTCCCCAGGCCGATGATGCTGATGCTGCTCATTGGTGTGCTGCTTTCTGGAGCTGGACGAGGTGCGATGCCCACTCCGTTGTTGTTGACGGTTTCGTCATCGAGGTTCTGGGCACTGCCGTCGAATTCCGAATTCGAATTGTTTTACCGATTCGCTCGGGCTCCATTGACGATGCCAGTGACCCGAGTGGGTGTCCAAGACTTGTTTCAGCCGTGGTGATAACTTGGAGGCATCACCAGACCGGGAGGTCCCATGGATCTGGACCTGCGCAAACTGCGCTACTTCCTCGCCGTCGCCGAAGGGTTGCACTTCGGCCGCGCCGCTGAGGAGCTGCACATCGCGCAGCCGGCGCTCAGTCGGCAGATCCGTGCGCTGGAACACGACCTCGACGCCCAGCTGTTCACCAGGGATCGCCACGGCGTGGAGCTGACCGAGGCCGGCCGACAACTCCTGGCCGACACCGGTCCGCTGCTGGCCTCCGCGAACGCGGTCC
>DATMCA010000210.1:0-13030 GCA_035559015.1 Umezawaea sp.
CTCCGGGCGTGGCGCGCGGACGAGGAGCTGGACCTGGGCCCGCGCCAGCAGCGCCTGCTGCTGGCGGTGCTGCTGGTGCACCCCGACCAACCCGTCGGCCTCGGTGAGCTGATCACCGCGCTGTGGGGCGAGGACGCCCCCGCGAGCGCGGCGAACGTCGTGCACCGGCACGTGGGCCAGCTGCGCCGGGTGCTGGAACCGGACCTGCCGCTGCGCGCCACCGGCGACTGGCTGCTGCGCGACGGCGGCGGCTACCGGCTGCGGGTCGACGCGGAGTCGTCCGACGTGCCCCGCTTCCGGCAGCTCGTCGCGGGCGCGCGGGCCGCCGTGGCGCGCGGGTCGGACGTCGACGCGGTGCGGCTGTTCCTCGACGCGGTCGGGCTGTGGAGCGGCCCGTGCGCGCAGGGGTTGCGCCGGGAACCGCTGGAGGGCCAGGACTTCGCGGCGCTGGACCGCGAGTGCCTGTCGGCGATGGCCGAGGCGGCCGACGCCGCGCTGCGCTGCGGCGCGGTCCGCGACGTGCTCCCGCTGCTGCGCAAGATCGCCCCGCACGACCCGTTGAACGAGGAGCTGCACGCCAGGCTGGTCCTCGTGCTGGCCGAGGCGGGCGAGCAGGCCGAAGCGCTCGCGGTGTACCGGTCGCTGGTCGGGCGGCTGGCCGACGAGCTGGGCATCGACCCCGGCACGCGGCTGCGGGCCGCCCACCGGAAGGTGCTCGGCGGGGACTCGCCGGAACCCGTCGCCGTCCGCCCCGCGCAGCTGCCGAAGGACCTGGCGACGTTCAGCGGCCGCGACGCCGAACTGGCCGGGATGCTCGCCTCGCTGCGCGACCGGGACCGGCCGATGTCGCTGGCGCTCATCGACGGCATGCCCGGCGCGGGCAAGACCACGGTCGCGGTCCGGCTCGCCTACGACGTGGCCGCCGACTTCCCGGACGGCCAGCTGTTCGTGAACCTGCGCGGCTACGACCCGAGCGGGTCGGTGATGGAGACGGCCGAGGCGCTGCGCGGCTTCCTGTACGCGCTGGGCACGCCGAGCGGCCGGATCCCGGCGGACCTGGACGCGCAGACGGGCCTGTACCGCACCCTCCTCAAGGACAAGAGGATGCTCGTGGTGCTGGACAACGCCCGCGACGTCGAGCACGTGCTGCCGCTGATCCCCGGTTCGCCGGACTGCCTGACGATCGTGACCAGCCGCAACCGGCTCACCGGGCTCGTCACCGCCGAGGGCGGCCAGACGTTCACCCTGGACCCGATGCCGGTGTTCGAGGCCCGCGCGATGGTGGCGCTGCGGCTGGGCCGGGCCCGCAGCGCCCGCGAACCCGACGCGGTGGACCAGATCGTGGAGATGTGCGGGCGGCTGCCGCTCGCGCTGGCCATCGTGGCCGCCCGCGCGGCGGCGTACCCGGACGTGCCGCTGAGCGCCATCGCCAGGGAGCTGCGCGACGCGCAGGGCGGCCTGGACGCGTTCTCCTACGACGACACCACCGACCTGCGGGCCGTGTTCTCCTGGTCCTACCGCACGCTGAGCCCGCGCGCGGCCAGGCTGTTCCGGCTGCTGGCGCGGACCAGGGGGCCGGACATCTCGGCCGCCGCGAGCGCCAGCGTGCTCGGCGAGGACGTGCGGACGACGCGGGCGGCGCTCGCCGAGCTGAGCCGCACCAGGCTGGTGACCGAGCACAAGCCCGGCCGGTTCCAGTTCCACGACCTGGTCCGCGCGTACGGCCTGGAGCTGGGCGACGAACTGGACACCGACGAGGAACGGGCGGCCGCGCGGCTGCGGACCGCCGACCACTACCTGCACTCGGCGCACCGCGTCCGCAGGCTGTTCCAGCCGCACCAGCAGTCCGTGCCCGTGGGCGGGCACGCGCCCGGCGTGACCCCGGAGTCCGTGCCGAACACCGACCGCGCCATGGCGTGGTTCATCGCCGAGCACGAGGTGCTGCACGACTTCGTCGAGCACGCCCCGGCCGACGGGTTCGGCGACCACGCCTGGCGGGTGGCGCTGGACATGCAGGAGTTCTTCCAGCGCCGGGGTGTGCACCTGTCCTGGGCGGTGACGATGCGCGCCGCGCTGGCGGCCGCGCGCGGGACGGGCGACCGGATCGGCGAGGCGCGGACGCTGCGCAGCCTCGCGGGGGCGCACTACTTCATGGGTGACACCGACCAGGCGCTCGCCCACCTGCGCGACACCCAGGACCTGCTCGACCGGCTGGGCTGGGCCGGTGATCAGGCCTTCGTGCAGCGCAACCTGGGCGACGTGCTGGCGCGGCGCGGGCACGGCAGCAGCGACGGCGACTACCCGAGGGCGTTCGAGCACTACGAACGCGCCCACCGCCTGTTCCTGGAGATGGGCCACCGGCAGGGCGAGGCGCTCTCGTTGGAGGGCATGGGCGTCTGCGCGCTGCGGATGGGCCGGTCCGAGGAGGCGCTGGACCTGTTGGACCGGGCCATGGACACGTTCCGGCTGTCGAACGACCTCCACGGCGAGGCGAACTGCTGGGCCGAGTACGGCGAGGCGTACGCGAGCCTCGCCCGGCACGAGGAAGCGGTCGCGTGCCTCCGGCGCTCGGTCGAGATGCACCGCGAACAGGCCAGCCTGGTCGGCGAGGTCGAGAGCCTGGTGCTGCTGGGCGACGCGCTGGCCGGTTCCGGCGACCGCGGCGGAGCGCGCGCGGTGTGGTCGGAGGCCGCGGACCTCATCGAGAACGGTCGCATCTCCCGCGTCGGCCCCTCGCTCTTCGCCATAGACGAGGTTCGGGAGAGGATCGCCCGACTGGATCAGGCCTGATACTTTGACCCCGCTGCGCCCCCGTGCCCCATTCGGCACCAGAGGCGTCCGGGGGTGACCGTCCAGCAGATGAGCACACCGACGCCCTGAGGAAAACAGTGAAGGTGCAGGAAGCAAGCGGCAAGCAGGTGCACGTCGAACTGCTGGGCCCGGTCCGCGCGGTGCTCGGCGGTGTCGAGATCCCCCTGGGCCCCAGCAGACAGCGCGCCGTGTTCGCCGTGCTCGCCTCCAGGGCGGGCCAGGCGGTGTCCCGCGAAGAGCTGATCGACGAGGTGTGGGGCGAGTCCGCGCCGGTCAGCGCTCCGGGCAGCGTCTACACCTACGTCTCCGCGCTGCGCCGCGCCCTCGCCGAGGCCGGGGTGGCCGACAGCAAGGACACGCTGTTCTCCACCAAGCACGGCTACGCGCTGCGGCTGGACCCGCACCGGGTCGACACGGTGGCGTTCGACAAGCTGTTCGCCCGCTCGCAGGTCCTCGCGGGCTCCGGTGACCACCGGGGAGCGGCGGGCACGCTGGAGCAGGCGCTCGGCCTGTTCCGCGGTGAACCGTTCTCCGGTGTGCCGGGCCCGTTCGCAGACCACATGCGCACCCGCTGGGTCGAACGCCGGGTCGCCGCCGTGGAGGCGCTGGCCACGTCGCGCCTGGTGCTGGGCGCACACGTCGAACTGGCCGCCGAACTGGGCGCGCTGGTGCAGGACTACCCGCTGCGCGAGTCGCTGCGGGCGCTGCTGATGATCGCGCTGAGCCGGGGCGGACGGCAGGCCGAGGCGCTGGCGGTGTTCCGCGACGCGCGCGAGACGCTGATGCGCGAACTCGGCGCCAAGCCCGGCCCCGCACTGCGGCACGCGCACGCCGTGGTGCTCAGCGGCGAGGAGGCCCCGGCCCCCGTCGAGACCGTCGAGGACGAGCCGGAGGAGGAGCCCGCGGGCGTCAGCGTGCTGCGGCACGCCAACAGCCAGGTCTTCGTCGGCCGCGAAGCCGAGACCGACCGCCTGCGCACCCGCCTGCTGGACGTCGCCGCGGGTGTCGGCGGCACGGTGTGGATCGAGGGCGAGCCCGGCATCGGCAAGACCGAGCTGCTGGCCGTCGGCCTCGCGGACGCCGAACGCCTCGGCTGCCACGTCGGCTGGGCGGTCGCCGACGAGCTGGCGGGCCGGTTCCCCCTCCAGGTGCTGCTCGAATGCCTCGGCGTCGACCAGTCCTCTTCGGACCCCGACCGCGCCGACCTGGCCCGCAGGCTCCGCACGGGCGAGCCGAGCAGCCGCGGCACCGATGACGACGACCCGATCCAGAGCGCGGTGGACCGGCTGCTCGCGCTGGTCGACCGGATGTGCCACCGGGCTCCGACCGTGCTGGTGCTCGACGACCTCCAGTGGGCGGACGAGTCGTCGGTGTCCCTGTGGCGGCGCCTCGCCGCGGCCACCCGCCAGCTGCCGCTGCTGCTGGTCACCTGCTCGCGGTCGCGGCACGGCCGCACCGAGCTGGACCAGCTTCGCTCCCGCGTCCGCGCCAACGACGGGGACGTGCTGGTCCTCGAACCGCTGACGTACCTGGACGTGGACTCGATGACCGCGGAGATGGTCGGCGGTCGTCCCGGCCACCTGCTGCGCAGGCTGACCGCGCGCGCCGCGGGCAACCCGCTGTACCTGCGGGAGATGGTGGGCGCGCTGGTCCGCGAGCGGGCCGTCGACCTGATCGACGGCGTGGCGCACGTGGACGAGGCGCAGGCCGACGACGCGCCGCGCACCCTGTTCGCCGCCGTGCAGCGGACGTCCCAGGCCCTGCCCGAACGCACGCGCGAGGTGCTGCGCTGGGCCGCCGTCCTCGGTGCCGAGGCCACGATCGCGCAGATCGCCGCGCTGTCCGACCGACTGGTGCCCGAGGTGGCCCGCGCGGTCAAGGACGCCATGGCCGCGAACGTCCTCGGCCACGGCGAGCCGCGGCTGGTGTTCCGGCACCCGCTGCTGCGCGAAGCCGTGTACGGCAGCATCACCGCACCGATGCGCGGGGTGCTGCACAAGCAGGCCGCCAAGGCGCTGGCCGAGGGCGACGCTCCCCCGAGCCGCGTCGCCGAGCAGCTCGTGGCCGCCGCGTCGGACCTGGACCCGTGGGTCGGCGACTGGCTCATCGGGAGCGCGGCGGAGCTGTCGAACCGGGCGCCGCTGATCGCCGCCGACCTGCTGGAGCAGTCGCTCGACCTGGTCGGTCCGCGCGACCCGAACCGGGAACTGCTGCTCACCGCGCTGGTGCGCGTGCTGTTCCGGCTGGCCCGCAACCCCGACGCCGAGGCCCGGCAGGCGCTGGCGATCTCCACCGACCCGGCGCGCTCGGCCGAGCTGCGCCAGCTGCTCGCGGCCACGCTGCTGCGGCAGGACAAGCGGGAACTGGCGCTGCGGACGCTGACCGAGGTCGAGGTCGACCCGTCGGTGCCGAAGATCTGGCAGCTCCGGCACAAGTCGCTGCTGGCGCACCTGCGCCGCGACGTGACCTACATCGACGAGGCCGAGGTGGCGGGCAAGGCCGCGCACGCCGAGGCCGTCTCGAACGGCGACGCCTACCTGATCGCGCACGCGCTCCAGACGCTGTGGCTGGTCGAGTCGGTGCGCCGCAACCACCGGACCGCGCTGCGGTACGTGGACGACGCGATCACCGCCGTCGTGGACTCGCCCGAACTGGCCGGGATGTACTTCAACCTGCTCGACAACAAGATGTTCACGCTGCAGAACCTCGACCAGCTCGACGAGGTCGACGTCGCGCTGGCCACCGTGGACGAGCTGACCGTGAAGCACGGCCTGCCGGTCGGGCCGCAGATCTCCGCGGCGGTGCACCACTACTGGACCGGCCGCTGGGACGAGGCGCTGCTCGAACTGGACACGGTCAGCGAGGACGGTCCCGCGATCAGCTACAGCGGACTGGTCGACCCCGGCCCCAACGGCCTGCTGCTGCACGGCGTGTCCGCGCTCATCGCGCTGCACCGCCACGACAGCGCCACGTCCGCCGCGCACCTGGACGCCGCCGACGAACTGCTGGTGGTCACCGCCGCCGAGCGCGAGGCGTGCGACTTCCTGCTGCTGGCCCGCTCGCTCGCGGCCGTGCAGAGCGGTGACGTGCGGCGCGGTCTGGACGCCGTGAAGCGGATCCTGAACCCCGCGTACGCGGACATGATGCTGCGGCACCAGTGGCTGCCGGACATCCTGCGGCTCGCGCTGGAGGTCGGCGACCACGAGCGGGTGGCCGAGGTCATGGAGGTCGCCGAGCTGGAGGCGGCCCGCGAGACCGTGCCGACGCGGGCGTACACGGCGCTGCACCGGTGCAAGGCGCTGGTGACCGGCGACCCCGAACCGGCGCTCGTGGCCGTGAGCCACTACCGCCAGGTCGGCCGCCGGGTGGAGTTGGCGGCGGCGCTGGACGAGGCGTCCGTGCTGCTGGCGAAGGCGGGCAAGCGGGCCGACGCGCGCGGGGCGTTCGCCGAGGCGGCGGAGATCTTCACCGAGCTGGACGCCAAGTGGGACTTGGCGAGGGCGCAGGCCAAGATGGACGAGTTCGGGATCCACCACGACGTCGCCGCGTCCGCTCGCGCGACCGGTGGCTGGGACACGCTCACCCCGGTCGAGCGCCGCATCGCCGAGCTCGTCGCGAGCGGTCAGTCCAACCCGGACATCGCGATCCGGCTGTCCTTGCCGCGCCGCATGGTCCAGGCGCACGTCACGCGGATACTTGGCAAGCTCGGCGTCCGGTCGCGCTCCCAGATCGCCGAACGCCACCACGAACTGGGTCGCTCCGCCACCGGTCGCTGACGTCCTGGTCGGCGTCTCGATCGCGTCGGTCATCTCATTTGGACCCAATCGCGCAGATGCACGTGCAGAAGGGGTCGGGAAAGACGAATGACCGGGGCGTGCGGTCGCCCCGGTCCGTCAACCACGCGCACCCGTGGTGGTGCGCGTGTCCCTCTCTTCACCGGCGATCGTGCGGACGATCGCCGTTCGCGAAAACGGTGTCCGCCGGACCAGAGCGCTCACGTGGCGGCGCGCGCGGTTCCTCGGCGGCAATAAGGTCAAGCGGTGAACGAACTAAAGGTCACTCGTTGAACTAAACGAACTCCAGCGAACTAAACGAACAGTCGAGCCTCAGATGACCCCGGCCCGCAGCGCGTACGCGACGGCGTGGGCGCGGTTGCGCAACTTCAAGCGGTTGGTGACGTTGTAGATGACGTTCTTGACGGTCCTCTCCGAATACTGAAGTTCTTTCGCGATTTCGTCGGTGCCCCATCCCTCGGCGATCAGCCGCAGGACGTCGACCTCGCGCGGCTCCAGGCCGGCGACGTTGAGCCCGTTGGGCGCGAGCACCTCGCGTTGCAGCATCTCCACCCTCTTGAGCAGCTTGCCGAGGATGTCGCGCGGCATCACGCCGTTGCCGGCGGCCGCGGCCATGATGCTGTCGACGAGCTGGTCACCGGTCACCGCCGCCCTGGGCAGGATCGCGACCACACCGCACTCCACCACCGCGAGCAGCGGTGCCTCGGTGAGTTCGCTCGCCATCAGGACGGTGGGCACCGTGCGCTCCGCCGACAGCGCCCGGAGCTTGTTCATGGCCTCCGACGTGAGCCGCTCGGTCGAGAACACGGCGACGTCCGCGTGGCCTGCTTCGTGCTTGTCGACGATGACCATTTCGGGGCGCGACTTGAGGTAGCTCGTCAGCCCGACGTAGGTCATGGGGTCCGTGCTGTGTACGACGACCCGTACCCGTGCCATGAGTGCCTCCACACTTCGATCTCTGAATCGAAGTGTGGACAAGCGACCTCTACGAACTCTTGACGACGCGCTCGCAGCGGACGTCGCAGTCTTGACGCCGTGTGAACTTACTATGAGAGCGTCCCCCACGAGTGCCGAACAGTCACGCGGTTTTGATACATCATGGCCGTTTGACCTGCGATGGTTGCCCGGACGCACTTCTGGACCTCTCCCCTCCGTGGCCTGCTCCACGACGTTGCAAAGCCCGTCTCATTTCGCCGGGAACCGTCAAGACGCAGTTGGGCGAGCCCGCGCGGACACCGCTGACCCGTCATTCATCAACGTTGTTGCCTTTTCCACGCAAGGGTTTTCGGCGTTACGACCGGTAAAGTGGACTTCTGGCACCGGCGGTGCCCGCGTGGGGATGCGGACGCGTTGTGAACCGGGAGCGGCGGAGATGTCTACGGAGTCAGCCGAACCGCTGCGGGTCCAGTTGCTGGGCGCCGTGCGCGCGTGGCGCGGGGACACCGAGCTGGCGCTGGGCTCCGCGCGCCAGCGGGCGCTGTTCACCGTGCTGGCGATGCGCGCTAACCAGGTCGTGTCCCGCGAGGAGCTGGTCGACGCCATCTGGGGCGAGTCGCCCCCCGGCGCCGTCGACAGCAGTCTCTACACCTACGTCTCCCGGCTGCGGCGCGCGCTCGAACCCGTCCGTTCCAAGTGGACGGGTGGGCAGATGCTCGTCTCGGCGGGCTCCGGGTACAGCCTGAGGCTGGAACCGGGCCTGCTGGACGTCCGCGAGTTCGACCGGCTGCGGGAGTCGGCGCAGCAGAGCTGGGACCGCAGGGACGCGGCGGGCGCGAAGGAGGCGCTGGACGCCGCGCTCGTGCTGTGGCGCGGCGACGCGCTCACCGGCATCGACGGCCCGTTCGCCGCGCTGCACCGCGGCAGGCTCGCCGAGCTGCACCTCGACGTCCTGGAGCGCCGGGCCGAGATCATGCTGGAGTCCGGCGACCTCGCCGCCGCCGTGGACGAGCTGTTCGACCTGAGCACCGCCTACCCGCTGCGCGAGACGCCGAGGGCTCTGCTCATGTCGGCGCTGCACCGCTCGGGGCGCGGGCACGAGGCGCTGGAGGTGTTCCGCGAGACCAGGGAGGTCCTGGTCGAGCAGCTCGGCATCGAGCCGGGCGCGAAGCTGCGCAAGGTCCACGACGAGATCACCGCGGCCCGCGAACGGGTGGGCGGCCAGCCCGCCGTCGCGCCGCGGTCGCCGATCCCGCCGTACCCCGAGGTGTTCGTCGGCCGCGAAGCCGAGCTGTCCGCGCTCCGCTCCGCGTTGCAGGACGTGCTGACGGGCAGGGGAACGGCGGTGTGGGTCGAGGGCGAACCGGGCGTCGGGAAGTCCGCGCTGCTGGCGACCGGCCTGGCCGACGCGGTCGACCGGGGCTGCGAGGTGCTGTGGCACGCGGGCGACGAGATGGGCAGGCGCTTCCCGTTGAGCATGGTCCTGGCCTGCCTCGACATCGACTCGCTGTCGCCGGACCCGCGCCGGGCCGAGTTCGCGACCGGGCTGCCGGGCCGCACCGCCGAGCCCGCGTACCCGTGGCAGTCCGAGGACCCCGTGCTGGTGGCGGTCGACCGGTTGATCGGCCTCGTCGACCGCGTCGTCGGCTTCGTCGACGAGCTGTGCGCGGACGGCCCGGTCGTGCTGGTGCTCGAAGACCTCCAGTGGGGCGACGACGCCAGCCTGCTGGTGTGGCACCGGCTCGCGAAGGCGAGCAGGCACCTCCCGCTGCTGCTGGTCGGCTCGTGCAGGCCGCACCCGCGGAGGGCCGAGCTGGACCCGTTGCGGACCATGGTGTCGATGGGCGGCGGCGAACTGCTGCGGCTCGACCCGATGGCCGAGGACGTCTCGACCGAGCTGGTCCGCAGGCTGCTCGGCACCGAGCCCGGCGCCGAACTGCTGGCCACGACCGACTGCGCGGGCGGCAATCCCCGCTACCTGGAGGAGATCGTCGACGCCCTCGTGCGCGACGACGCCGTGGCCGTGTTCGACGGCGTCGCGGACATCGCGCACGACCGCGCCCGGTACCCGTCGCAGCCGACGGTGAACACGGTGGTGACCAGGCGGCTCGACCACCTCGACGACACGACGAGGGACGCGCTGCGGTGGGCCGCGCTGCTCGGCGTCGAGTTCGACCTCAGCGACCTGGCCACGGTGATGGGCAAGCAGGCCTCCGAACTGCTGCCCGCCGTCGAGGAGGCGTCCGCCTCGGGCGTGATCGGCGAGTCCGGCCAGCGCTTCGCGTTCCGGCACACGCTCGTGCGGCGCGCGCTGTACGAGGCCATCCCGACCACCGTGCGGGTCGCGCTGCACCGGCAGTCCGCCGAGACCCTGGACACCGCGGGCGCGCACGTGGAGCGGGTGGCCGAGCAGCTGCTCGGCGGCCCAGTCCACGCGGACGCCTGGGTCACCCAGTGGCTGCTGTCCCACACGAACGCCATCGCGGGCCGGTCCCCCGCCATCGCGGCCGAACTTCTGGCGGGCGCCGTGACCGACCCGAGCCTGCGGGACCGCGCGCGCGAAGCGCTGACGACCCGCCTGGTGCGGCTGCGCTTCTGGCTGGCCGAGCGCCCCACGACGGACGCGCGGACCGTGCTAGCCACGACGGACGACCCGAACCGCGCGGCCGAGATGCGGTTGGTGCTCGCCTACCTGGACCACTGCGACGGCGAGGGTGAACGCGCGGCGGAGGCGCTGCGGCAGGTGTCGGCCGACCCGGCCGTGCCGGACCGCTGGCGGGCGAGGCACCGGGCGCTGCTGGCCGAGGTCGCACCGTCCACTGTGGTCCGCAACGACCCGTTCTCCCGCGCGTTCGCCGAGGAGCGCCTGTGGGAGGAGGCGTCCGCCCAGGGCAGGCACCGCGACGCCCTGGGCCACGTCGAGGCCGCGCTCGCGGCCGTGGCGGGCGACTCGGCGCACGTCGACCTGGAGCTGTGCCTGGCCGAGGACAAGGTCTTCACGCTCCAGAACCTCGACGAGATGGACGAGGCCGGTCGGATCCTGGACGACGCCCGCAACACGGTCACCCAGCGCGGCCTGTCCACCGGCCCGCACCTGCCGGCGGCGGTGCACCGCTACTGGCTCGGCCGGTGGGACGAAGCCTTGGCGGAACTGGACTCGGTGGTGCGCGACCGCCCCGAGATCACCTTCCACGCCGTGCGGCAGCACGGCTCGATCCGACTGCTGCACGGCGTGCGCGCCCTCATCGCCGCGCACCGCGACGACTCGACGGCGTTGGAGACCCACCTCAAGGCGGCCGACGACTACCACCAGGTGCCCACCTCGATCCGCGACGACTTCCTGCCGATGGCCACCTCCCTGGCCATGGAACAGCTCGGGCGCCCGGACGACGCCCTGCGCGTGCTGCTCCCCCTGCTCGGCGACGACTACCCGCGCCTGGTCCCCCGCCACCAGTGGCTGCCCCGCCTGGCCCGCCTGGCGCTGGACCTCGGCGAGGCCGACATCGCCGAGGCCGCGCTCACGACGTGCCACCTCGGCGCCGACCGCGAGCAGTCACCGGCGCGCGCGTCGATCGCGGCGCAGTGGTGCCGGGCCTTGATCGAACGCGACCCGGTCTCGCTGGTCGCCGTGGCGAAGCACTTCGGCACCGTCGGCCGCAAGGTCGAACAGGCGGCCGTCTCGGAGGACCGGGCCGTGCTGCTGGCGGCGGAGGGCCGCACCGAAGACGCGCACACCTCGTTCTACGACGCCCTCACCGTCTACACAGGACTCGACGCGTCCTGGGACGTCCGCCGCGCCGAGTCGAGGCTCAAGCCGTTCGGCATCCGCTGGCGGGTGGGCGGGCGCAGCGCTTCGGACGGCCGCCCGCTGGACCAGATCGAACGGCGCGTGGCGGACCTCGTGGCTGCGGGTTGGCCCAACGCGGACATCGCGACCAGGCTCAGCATGTCCCGCAACACCGTGCAGGTGCACATCACCAGGCTGTTGCAGAAGCTGGAGGTCGACTCCAGGCTCGGCGTGACCCGCCGGGCGGTGGAGCGCTACGCGGGCGACTACGTCCCCACGGCCTGACGCCTCGTCGACCGTTCGGCGCAACCATCCCCTTTCGTGTTTCGCGGGTGCCGGACGAGGGTAGTGATCACCCACGGGCACGACCGTGGAACGGATGGACATGCTGAGTTCGTACCTGGAGAACATCCGCACCGGCTTCTTGGCCTTCGTGGGCATCGGCGCGCTGATCCTGCTGCCCCTCGTGGCGCTGCACTACTACCGGTACGGCCGGATCGAACCGCGCCGCGCACTGGTGCTCTACGGCCTGGTGCTCTACGGCCTGGTCGCACTGGCCCTGATCTTCCTGCCGTTCCCCGACAGGGCGAACCTCTGCCAGGGTGACCAGATGCTCTCGACCGTGCCCTTCCAGTGGGTCACGGACATGCGCAACAACATGGCGGCCTACGGCCGGTCCGGCATCGTCGCGATGGCCACCTCCACCGCTTTCATCCAGCAGGCCTTCAACGCGGCCCTCTTCGTGCCGCTGGGGATCGTCCTGCGCAAAGCGTACGGAAAGGGCGTGCTGGCCACCGTCTTCATCGGCTTGGCCATCTCCCTCATCGTGGAAGTGGTGCAGTACACCGGGAACATGGGCATCTACCCCTGCCCGTACCGCATCTCGGACGTCGACGACCTCATCTCCAACACCTCCGGCTCCCTGCTCGGCTGGATGATCGCCCCCGTGGCGATCGTCGTACCGGCACTACCGAACCCGGACGAGTCGGTGGTCCGCCCCGGCACGGTGAGCGTCCCCCGGAAAGCGCTTGCACTGGCCGCCGAAGCCGTGGTCTTCCTGGTACTGGCCCGCTTGCTCTTCCCCGACAACGGCTGGCTACAGGTCGCCTTGGCCGCCACCATGCGAATCGCCCTACCCGCCGCCACCGGCGGCTGGACCTTGGGCAGCTGGCTCATGCGCTACCGAATGCGAGCCCTGGACGGCACCCGCCCCAACGCGGCAAGGATCGCCGTGCGCGAACTGCTGGGCATCACCGGACTGGTCGCCTACGCCGTACTCCTCTCACCCCACCTGACCAGCTGGACCGGCTTCGGCCTAGACCTGGCAGCCGTCTCCTTGGTACTGCTCGGCACCTTCGCAGCGCCCGCATTCCGCCGCGACCAACTCGGCTGGCACGAACGAGTAGCAGGCACCAGAGGCGTACTACTGGCCCCAGTACCAATCCCACTAGCAGCCCGCTAACCCACACCGCAGCGAAAGCACACCCACGGAAGCTCCAGCCCACAGCCCACAGCCCTACCGGCCCAACCCAACTCAGCCCTTCACGCCCCAGCACAGCTCAGCCCAACCCAACCCGGCCCCGGCCCCGGCCCCGGCCCACCCTTCCCGGCCCGGCCCGGCCCGGCCACCCTTCACAACCCGGCCCACCCTTCACAACCCGACCCAACCCGGCCCCCGGCCCGGCCCACAGCTCACAACCCG
>DATMCA010000211.1:0-6846 GCA_035559015.1 Umezawaea sp.
CCAGGCTGACGCCACCGGTGATCAGGAACGCGCCCGCGTAGTCGATCTTCACGTCCTTGCGGACCGTGGGCAGCTTCAGCGTCTTCGCGAGCACGCCGAGCGCCAGCACCGCCAGTGGGACGGTGATGAAGAACGTCCAGCGCCAGCCGAGCCCCGGCGTGTCGACGATGAACCCGCCGACCAGCGGGCCGCCGACCGTCGCCGCGGCCATGACCGCGCCGGTGTAGCCGCTGTAGCGACCGCGTTCACGCGGGCTGACCATCGCGCCGATGATGACCTGCGCGAGCGCCTGCACACCGCCCATGCCGAGGCCCTGGACGACGCGGAACCCGATCAGCTGCTCCATGCCCTGGGCGAACCCGGAGAGCACCGAGCCGATCGTGAAGATGGTGATGGCGATCTGGAAGAGCAGCTTCTTGCTGAACAGGTCGGCCAGCTTGCCCCAGATCGGGGTCGTGGCCGTGGACGCCAGCAACGTCGAGGTGATGACCCAGGTGTACTGGGTCTGGTTGCCCTTGAGATCCGCGAGGATCGTCGGCAGCGCGTTGGCCACGATCGTCGAGCTGAGGATCGCGACCAGCAGCGCCAGCAGGATCCCGGACAGGGCCTCCAGGATCTTGCGGTGGGTCATGGGTGTTGCGTCTGTCATCGAATGGCCTCCGGGACCAGCAGGTGGGCGCGCAGGTCGTCGGTGAACAAGCCGAACTGGCGTACGAACGCGCGGACGTCTTCTTCCGTCCAGTCGGCGAGCGCCTCCTGGACGAGGGTGATCTGGGCCTGCCGCCAACCGTCGAGCGTTTCCAGCCCGTGCGCGGTGGCGGTGATGAGCTGCGCGCGGCCGTCGTTCTGGCACGCGCGGCGTTCGACCAGCCCCGCTTTCTCCAGCTGCGCGACCTGCCTGCTCACGACGGACGTGTCGACCAGGTGGACCTGCGCCAGGTCCGACACGCGCGACTCGCCCCGACGGGCCAGCTCGGCGAGCAGGCCGACCGCGGCGGGGTTCAGGTCGCGCTCCGCCCACACCCTCGTGGTCATCACGTGCTTGAGCTGGAACACCGCGTGCAACTGGCGCAGGACGTCGATGCAGCTCTCCCTGGTCGGGCCCATGCCCATCACCTCGTTAGTTGTCAACGACAACTATATGCCCGGATAGTTGCCCAATACAACTTTTCTGGCTGTGACGTGGAGGACCACCCGACAGGACGAATCCGGGTCTCAGGAGGCCGACCCCGTGGTGGCACCGGGTGACTACACCGGGCTACGCACGTCTCCGGGTACGAGGCAAGGGGCGATCAAGGTACACGCGAAGAAGAATGTTCCACCGTTGGCCGGTATTCGTGCGACGCTATGTAACCAAGCTGTACTCGAAGGTGGCATCAAGGAGTCAACCAGCCAGATGAAGGGTTAATGTCGTCGCGTCGGGGTTGGATGCTTGACGTGGACGGTGCGCCTAGCTGGCGCCTCTAAGAACGTGGAGACTGCGCCCGGATCATGACAGCGAACGCCGTACTTAGTCCCATCCCTACTCCGCCACACCGCGAACCACCCCCCGGCGTCACCGCAATGGTGCGCATGATCCGGGAGAGCTTCGCGGTGGTGGAGCCGCGCGCCGAAGAAGTCGCCAAGTTCTTCTACGGCATGCTCTTCAGCCTCTCGCCCTCCACCCGCGAGATGTTCCCCGCCAACATGGAGGTGCAGCGCAGCCGCCTGCTGCGCGCCCTCGTCCACACGGTGCAGATGGTGGACCGCCCGGACGACCTCATCCCGTTCCTCCGCCAGTTGGGTCGCGACCACCGCAAGTTCGGTGTCGTGACCATCCACTACGAAGCCGTCGGCACCGCCCTGCTGGCCGCCGTGAAGAAGTACGCGGGCACCGCCTGGACCCCAGCGGTCGAGATGGCGTGGGCCGAGGCGTACACGATCATGGCCAGGTCCATGCAGGAGGCGGCAGCCGCCGACGACGGCCCGGCCTTCTGGCGCGCGACGGTGCTGGAGCACCAGCGCGTCAGCTGGGACCTCGCCGTCGTCCGGCTCATCCCCGACCACCCGCTGCCCTACCGGGCCGGTCAGTACCTCAGCGTCGAAACGCCGCAGCGCGGCAGGCTGTGGCGGTACTTCTCACCCGCCAACGCCCCCCGTGAAGACGGCAGCATCGAGTTCCACATCAGATCGGTGGAAGGCGGCTGGGTCAGCCGGTCCGTCGTCGGCCACACCCAGCCCGGCGACGTCTGGCGCCTGGGCCCGCCCATGGGCAGGCTCGGGGTCGACCGCACGTCCAAGCAGGACATCCTGATGGTCGCGGGCGGCACCGGTGTCGCGCCGATGCACGCGATCATCGACGAAATGGCGCAGTGGGGCGAAAACCCGCGCGTCCACCTGTTCGTCGGCGGTCGCACCCGCGAGGACCTGTACGACCTGGACAACCTCCAGCGCATCGCCATGACCAACCCGTGGCTGACCGTCGTACCGGTACTCGAATCCGACCCCGGCGCCCGAGGCGTCGAACAGGGCACCCTGGCCGACGTCGTCACCCGCTACGGCGCCTGGGAGGACCGCGACGTCCTCGTCTGCGGCTCGCCCGCGATGATCCGCTCGACCGTCTCCCGCATGCTCGTCGCGGGGACACCGCTGGACCGCATCAAGTACGACCCGTTCACCCTGGACTGAGAGGTCCGTGCTCGACGCGCCGGATGCCTGCCCGCACCCGGCGCGACCGTGGTGACGGCGAGAACCACTGGGGCCACGAGCGGCCGCACCACGAGGACGCGCCGGTCGGCTTGACCAGGAGCAGGTCAGGCCGACCCCGGCACGGGGCGGAACGGGTTTTGAGGGGTACCGCCGAGGTACGACGCTTAGTTCGTCGATAAATCCACCGACCCCTTCTCCACCCACCCCTTCCAACCATCCCGACAAAGGCGTCCCCCGACCAGGGGGACCCCTGATTTCAACGTTACCAAGCAGCACCGACAATTTTGGTGGACGTTAATTTCAGGAATGTGTTTTTGCTGGTCAGCAAGGGTTTTCAAGAGTTGACCCTGAGGAATTGTCGGACCTCGTCGGTAGAGTGGAATTCGGGGGGATCCCCCGTCGGAAACCGAGGCTCACTCAAGATCGAGAGTTACTCGGAGTTGCCACCGGACGGGTGGCGCGCGCCTGGAGATGCTTGTGGCGTGAAGTATTTTCACGATTCCAGGGGGTCACGGCCGTGAGGGTTCCGGTCTCGCCGGCGGCCCTCACCCGGAGCACGCAGAAGTAGGCTTCGAGGAATGCGGATCGGTGAGCTGTCCAAGCGCACGGGCGTGAGTCCGCGCTCGCTGCGGTACTACGAGGAGCAGGGACTGCTGACCAGTTCACGCTCCGACGCGGGGCAGCGCCACTACTCCGACGCCGAGGTCGAGCGCGTGGCGCTCATCCGGCAACTGTTCGACGCGGGCATGTCCAGCCGGGTGATCGCGAGCGTGCTGCCGTGCGTGGACATCCCCGACGACCTGGACGTCGCCGAGGAGACGTACACGGCGATGAGGCGCGAGCGCGACCGGATCGACGCCGACATCGCGCACCTGGTCGAGACGCGGGACGCACTCGACGTGCTGCTCAAGGCCAACAGCCGGCACCGGGCGAAGCTGTCCGCGGAACCGGTGCCCCGGTCGGCCTGATGCTGTGACCTGCACCTCAGCCGCTTGCCCTTCACATCGATGTCAACGGTGAGGATGGCGACAGCACCCGGAACCACCGGGTCGGTCATCCGGAAGGCGGCAGGAAATGGGACAGGCGTGGGGATTCGGCGAGCACGGCGGGCCCGAGGTGCTGGAGTTCTTCGATCGTCCCGATCCCGTCCCCGGTCGCGGCGAGGTGCTGATCCGGGTCGCCGTCGCCGGCGTGAACCCCCTCGACCACCTCCTGCGCTCGGGCCTGGTCCCCGGGCTCGACGGCGGGCGTCCGTTCCCCCGTGTGCTGGGCATGGAGGCGGCGGGGACCGTTCTCGCCCTGGGCGAGGACGTCGACGGGCTCGACGTGGGTGACGCGGTCTTCGGCTTCGCGCTCACCGGTGGCGGCACCTACGCCGAGACGACGGTGCTGTCCGCGCCGAACACCGCGCGCATCCCGGCGGGCTTGTCCGCGACCGTGGCGGCGACGCTGCCGGTGGCCGGGACGACCGCGGTGGACGTGCTCGACCAGCTCGACCTCCCGGCCGGTGCCACGATCCTGGTCAACGGGGTCGGCGGCGGGGTCGGCCTGGCCGTCGCCCGGTTGGCCACCAGTCGTGAGCTGCGGGTGGTCGGCACCGGGAGCACCGCCAAGCGCGAGCACGCCGAGGCCATCGGGGTGCGGTTCATCGACTACACCGCCGAGGACGTCGTCGCCGCGGCACGCGAACTGGTCCCGGACGGCTTCGACGGGATCGTCGACCTGGCCGGAGGCCCCTCGCTGCGGGCGGTCGCCCCGCTGGCCCGCGATCCCCGCATCGTCATCTCCGTGGGGGACATGTCGGTGCCCGATCTCGGTGGCCGTTTCGTCGAACGCCGCCTCGACCGCGAGAACCTGGAACGATCCGCCCGCCTGGCCCTCGACGGCGTCCTCGCACCCGTGATCACCGCGGTCCACCCGTTCTCCGACGCCCCGGCCGCCCTCGCCACCGTCGAGAACGGCCACACCGCGGGCAAGGTCGTCATCGAGGTGTCCTCCTCGATCGCCTAGAGGTCGGGCCACGGGGTCGTGCCGTAGGTCTCCGCGATGGCCGACCGGAGCCAGCCGCGTTGACCGGTGGTCAACACCGGCAGCACGTGGGTGAAATCGTCGTGGTCCTTGAGGCGCGGGTCGGCCGCCTTGTAGAACAGCTGGACCTCCGGCGCGAGGTACGGGATGCCGGAGGGACCGGTGTGCCGCAACGACTCCACGGACCTGCGGAGACCCGGGTTGCGCCGGGAGGTCCAGTCGGGGCCGGAGGACTCGTCGAGCATGACCTGCACCCGCCACGGCTCGTCGGGGCCGGGGCGGCACCAGATGTCGTGGACGGCGGCCGGGAGGAGCTCACCCGGCCGCCACGGGCGGAGGGTGCCGGGTGGGTCGGCGGCCCACCACTCCCAGCCCGTCAACGCGCGCTGGACCGCCAACTGGTCGCGGCGGAGCAGGAGGACGTCGATGTCACCGTGCGAGCGCCACGACCGGCCGACCGCCAGTTCCAAGGCGAAACCCCCGGCCAGCAGCCACGGGGTTCCGGCGAACAGTCGGGACACCTCGGGCGGGGGCAGGGGGTTCCAGGTCACTTGCGGGGCTGGGGTTTCCAGACGACGAGTGCGGTTTCGTGGCGCAGCGGCACGAGGTCGCGGCGGTACGTCTTGTGGACCGACGCGGCGGCGTGGTCGGCGGCGGCGAGGGCGTTCGCCAGTTCCTGGGTCAGCTCGGCCAGCCTGCTGCGGAGGGCGTCGACCTGGTTCTCCAGGTCGATGATCCGCTTGATGCCGGCGAGGTTGACGCCGTCCTCCTGGGAGAGGCGCTGGACTTCGCGGAGCAGCACGATGTCGCGCATCGAGTACCGCCTGCCGCCGCCGGACGTCCGCCCCGGCGAGACGAGGCCGAGGCGGTCGTAGCTGCGGAGGGTCTGGGCGTGCAGGCCGGACAGCTGGGCGGCCACCGAGATGACGAAGAACGGGGTGTCCTCGTCCGTGCCCGGTGGGAAGGGAAATCCGGGGGTGTTCACGTCGACCTCCCCTTGCTTTCCAGCAGTGCGTTCAGCTCCGCCCGCGGGTCGTGCTGCGCGGTGGCGGCCGCGTAGGCCTCCAGTGCTTCCTTGGCCTGCGAGTCCATGTTGTTCGGCACGGCCACCTGGAGCGTGATGAGCAGGTCGCCGACCTTGCCGTCGCGCTTCTCGATGCCCTTGCCCTTGGCCCGGAGGATGCGGCCGCTCGCGGTGCCCGGCGGCACCTTCAAGGTCACCTTGCCCTCAAGGGTGGGGACCGTCAACGTCGTGCCCAGCGCGAGTTCGGCGAACGACACCGGCACGTTCAGCGTCAGGTCGTTGCCGGAGCGGCCGAAGAACGGGTGCGGATTCACGTGGACCCTCACGAACAGGTCGCCGGTGGGGCCGTTGTTGCGGCCCGGTTCCCCCTGCCCGGCGAGGCGGATGCGCTGACCGTCGTCGACCCCCGCGGGGATCCTGATGGTCAGCGTGCGGGTCTTGGTGCTGACGCCGTCGCCGCCGCACTCGGGGCACGGGTCGTCGATGATGCGGCCGGTCCCGCGGCAGTCGGGGCACGGCTCGCTGAACGCGAACGCGCCCTGGCTGCGGGTCACCAGGCCGGCGCCACCGCAGTTGACGCAGGTGTGCGGAACGGTGCCGGGCTTCGCGCCGGAGCCGTTGCACGTGCCGCAGGCGGCCGGGCTGGACAGGCGCATCGGCACCGTCGCGCCCTTGACCGCCTCGGTGAAGTCGATGCGGACGTCGGTTTCGACGTCGTCGCCGCGCCGCGGCCGGGTGGCCGAGGAGGTCGTGCCGCCGCGGCGGTTGAACAGGCCGCCGAGGAGGTCGCCGAGACCTCCGGCACCCTGCTGCGCGCCGCCCGCGCCACCGGCGCGGTTGAACAGGTCGTTCACGTCGAAGCCGCCGCGGCCGGAGCCGAAGCCCCCGCCGCCGAAACCGCCGCCGCTGCCGTACAGCCTGCGGGCCTCGTCGTACTGCTTGCGCTTGGCCGGGTCCGAGAGCACGCCGTTCGCCTCGGACACGGCCTTGAAGCGCGCTTCGGCCTTGGCGTCGCCGGGGTTGGCGTCGGGGTGCATCTCCCGCGCCAACTTCCGGTACGCCTTCTTGATCTCGTCGGCCGAGGCGTCGGAGGAGACGCCCAGCTC
>DATMCA010000212.1:0-15676 GCA_035559015.1 Umezawaea sp.
CGGCACGCCGTCGACTACACGTCCGGCGACCTCGGCGTGGACGGCATCGACGTGGTGATCGACCTGGTCAACTTCGGTGCGGCCATCCCGTCGGCCGTGCTGCGCGACGGCGGGCGCGTCGTGTCGCCCCTGGGCGGCTGGGACGAGGACACGTTCGACCGCGGCGTGACCGCCGAGTACGCGGGCAACTCGGGCAGCGCCGAGGTGCTGCGCGACCTCGTCGACGCCGTCGAGACCGGCAAGCTGACCGTGACGGTGGGCGGCACGGCGCCGTTCGACGAGTCCGCGCGGGCGGCGAAGGACTTCTTCACCTCCCACAAGCGCGGCAAGGTCGTCATCACGTTCTGACCTCCCGGACCCCGATCAGCCGCGGGAACACCGGGCTGATCGGGGCGCCGTCGCACTGCTCCGCGATCCGGGCCGCGGCCGACGGCAGGAACGGCGCGAGGTGCCCGGCGAGTTCGCGGCAAGTCACGAACAGCTCGCCCAGGATCGCGGGCAGGTCCGGACTCGCCTGCTTGGCCAACGCCCACGGCTTCGTCGCCTGGACGTAGCGGTTGGCCTCGTCGCCGATCCGCGTCACGGCCTCCACCGCGCGACGGAAGTCGAAGCCCGCCAACGCCCGGTCGATGGTCTCCCCGGCTTCCGCGCGGGCTCGCCGCAACGCCGTCGCGCCGGGGTCGTCGCCGTGCGCGGGACCGAACTTGGCGATCATGGACACCGTGCGGTTGACCAGGTTGCCGATGTTGTTCGCCAGGTCCTCGTTCGCGCGGGCCACCAGCCGTTCCTCGGTGAAGTCCGTGTCGCCCGCCCGCGCCACCTCGCTGAGCAGCCACCACCGCACCGCGTCCGAGCCGTGCCGCGCGGCGACGTCGACCGGGTCGTCGGCGTTCCCCTCGGACTTGCTGATCTTGCGCCCGCCCGCTGTCAGGTACTCGTGGACGAAGATCGTCGTAGGCAGCGCGATCCCGGCGGACAGCAGCATCGCGAGCCAGTACACCGCGTGGAACCGGATGATGCCCTTGCCGATCACGTGCACGCGCTCGGGGCACTCCTCCCACCAGTGCCGGAACCCGGCGTCGTCCGTGCCGTAGCCGGGACCGGTGAGGTAGTTCGCCAGCGCGTCGAACCAGACGTAGACGACCTGGCCGGGATCGCCGGGCACCGGGATCCCCCAGCCGCGGGCGCGGTCCGTGCTCCGGCTGACGCTGAAGTCCTCCAGGCCGGACCGGATGAACGACAGCACCTCCCGCTTGCGCGACAACGGTTCCACCTTCACCACGTCGTCCGCGACCAGCTTCTCCAGCGCCTCCTGGTAGTGGCTCAGCCGGAAGAACCAGTTGTCCTCGGTCACCGCCTCCGGCACCGTCCCGTGCTCGGGGCACGCTCCGCCGACCAGCTCGTCGGCCCGGTAGAACACCTCGCAGCCCACGCAGTACAGCCCCGTGTAGCTGCGCCGGTAGAAGTCCGCGGCGCAGGCCTCCCACAGCTTCACCACACCGGGCGCGTGCCGCGGATCGGCACTCGTGCGCACGAAGTCGTCGAACTCGACCTCCAGCGCTGAGCCGAGCCCCACGAACCGCTCCGCCACCTTCGCGACGTACTCCGCGGGCCCGATCCCCTCGGCCTCGGCGCTGTGCACGTTCTTCAACGCGTTGTCGTCGGTCCCGCTCTGCGCCCGCACCTCGTCACCGCGCTGCCGCCGATGTCGAGCCAGCACGTCGACCTGGACCAACTCCAGCGCGTGCCCGATGTGGGGTTTCCCGTTGACGTACGGGATCGACGTGGTCACGTAGTAGCGGCTCATCGCTACCTTCCCAGCCCCTGCTGCACGAGGACGGCCCCAGGGGCCTCCTCGTTGGCGGGTCAGGACGTGCGGAGGAGACCGGACGACATCATCATCCGGCCGACCATTCGGAAGCTCCTCGACACGAGAGCGATGGTACGCCGCGCGTAGACCGGTCGTTGCACATAATCTGCGAGCCCTCCGGGGCCCGAAGTACCGTCCCTCATGGCGTCCTACCGAGTTGAACTCCCCGCCGGGTGCACCGAGGTCACGCTCGTCCGGGCCGAGGACGGGTCGGAGACCGTGGTGCGGTTCGACCTGAACACGTCGAACGGGCCGGTGTTGCGGGACGACGTGGCGCGCCGGTTGCAGGAGTACCTGGTGCGCGAACCGGGGTCCGAGGCGCCCGCGCTGGTCGACTTCATGGTGCGGCACCTGGGGTTCCAGGTCGGGCCGCTGGTGGCGCGGTCACCGATCCGGTTGACGGTGATGGATCGGCGGTCCGTGACGCTGTGGGTCGGGGCGTCGACGGTGGTGAGCGCGAGCAAGCGGCAGACCGCGTTCGCGCTGTCGTTGCCGGGCGCGGTGCAGAAGGACGACGCGCGCGTGCTGTTCCGGTTGGGCAGTCCCGGTACGGACGGGCCGTCGGTCGTGCGGGCGTTCCGGGACTGGGCCGGGGCCTAATCCGGTTTGCGGGCCTTCGACGGCTGGACGCGCATCGGTTCGCCGGGCATCTTCGGGTAGTCCGGCGGATAGGGCATTTCGCCGCGTTCGTCCTTCTCGTACCACTCCAGCAGGGTCTCCAGGCCGAACGCCTCCGAGTCCAGCGAGGCGTGCGGGTCGCCGTGTTCGGCGTAATAACCGGGCACGGTGAGGACGTCGAAGTCGTCCGGGTCCACTGTGGACAGCAGGTCCCAGGTGACCGGTGTGGACACGGTGGCGCGCGGGGTGCCGCGGACCGACCACGCGGAGGCTATGGTGCGGTCCCTGGCGGCCTGGTTGAAGTCGATGAAGACCTTCTCGCCGCGCTCCTCCTTCCACCACGACGTGGTGGCTTCCGACGGCATGCGGCGCTCCACCTCGCGGGCCAGGGCGATGACGGCGTGGCGGACGTCGATGAAGTCCCACTCGGGCCTGATGCGGACGGCGACGTGGACGCCGCGGCCGCCGGAGGTCTTCGGGTATCCGGTCATGCCCAGCTCGGTCAGGACCTCGTTCAGCACGCCCGCGACCCGTGCCGCGTCGCGGAAGTCGGTGCCGGGCTGCGGGTCCAGGTCGACGCGCAGCTCGTCCGGGTTGTCGACCAGCGGCCTGCGGACGGGCCACGGGTGGAAGTCGAACGTGCCGAGGTTGGCGGCCCACGCGATGACGGCGGGCTCGGTCGGGCAGACCTCGTCGGCGGGCCTGCCGGAGGGGAACTTGATGGTGGCGGTCTCGACGAAGGAGGGCGCGTTCTTCGGCAGGCGCTTCTGGTAGAACGCCTCGCCGGTGACGCCGTCCACGTACCGCTTCAACGTGGTGGGCCGGTCGCGCAGCACGCCCAGCAACGGCTCGGCCACGGAGAGGTAGTACTCGACGACCTGGCGCTTGGTGATGCCGCGCTCGGGGAAGTACACCTTGTCCGGGTTGGACAGCCGCACGGCTCGGTCGCCGTGGGGTCCGGGAACGATCAGCTCCAACGCCTTCTGGGCCACGTCGGGCAGCGTAAACGACAATGGCGGCATGTGCCGAAGCATCAAGACGCTGCGCCCGCCGTTCGAGGACGAGGTCACGGAGGGCGACATGCGGGCCGCCGCCCTCCAGTACGTGCGGAAGGTGTCCGGTTTCCGGACGCCCGCCGCGCACAACGCCGAGGCGTTCAACAAGGCCGTCGACGTCATCGCGAAGGCGACCGAGGAACTACTCGCGCACCTGGAAGTCCGCGGTCACGCGAAGTAGCTCCAAGCCCTCCACGAACGCGCCGAGGGCCAACTCGAAGCTGTCCCGGTCCAGTTCCTCCGCGACCGACGGCAGCAGGTGAGCCTTGTCCAGGTGCGGGTACCGCCCCTGGTAGACCGACGCGTCCGTGGAGAAACCGCTGGAGAACGTGCTCAGCGCGGCGCCGAACACCAGGTACATCAGCGATGCCGCGATCATCGTCGCGTGCCTGCGCGGCCAGCCCGCGTCGACCAGCGCGCCGTGCATCACGTCGAGCCGCCGCAGCGACGCGCCCCGACCGGCGGGCCCGTAGGCGAGGAACGGCACCACGTTCGGGTGCAACGAGAGCGCGGCGCGGTACGAGCGCGCACTCTCGACCAGGCCGCGCCGCCAGTCACCGGCCTCGAAACCGGACACGTCGACCTGTTCCAGCACCTCGCTGGCGATCTCGTGCAGCAGGTCGTCCTTGGTCGCCACGTGCCCGTACAGCGACGGCGCGCGCACGCCCAGTTCCGCCGCGAGCTTGCGCATCGACAGGCCGTCGAGGCCGTCGCGGTCGATGATGTCGAGCGCGACCTTGCGGATGCGGGCCCCGCTGAGGATGGGGATGCTCGGTCGAGGCATATCGACCCCTTGCACTGGGTTCTCCGACGCGCCTACGTTATACCTAACGCCGTTCGGTTTAGGAGGTCGTGGCGTGGATCTACGCCTGTCCGACGAGCACCAGCAGCTCAAAGAGCTGGCCCACCGCTTCACGGAGGAGCGGATCGTCCCGTTCGCCCAGCAGTGGGACCGCGACGAGGCCATCGACCGCGCGCTCGTGCCCCGACTGGGCGAGGTGGGGTTCCTCGGGCTGGGCATCGACGAGGAGTACGGCGGATCCGGGGGCGACAACCTGGCGTACTGCCTGGTCCTGGAGGAGATAGCGCGGGGTGACTCGGCCGTGCGCGGGATCATCTCGGTCTCGCTCGGCCTGGTCGGCAAGACCATCTTCAAGAACGGCACCGACGAGCAGCGGAAGCAGTGGCTGCCCGGCCTGTGCGCGGGCACGCAACTCGGCTGCTTCGGCCTCACCGAACCGGGCACCGGGTCGGACGCGGGGTCGCTCGCGACCAGGGCCGAGCGCGACGGCGACGACTGGCTGCTCACCGGCACCAAGATCTTCATCACCAACGGGACCTGGGCCGACGTCGCGCTGATCTTCGCCCGCACCGGCGGTCCGGGCCCGAAGGGCATCACCGCGTTCCTCGTGCCGACCGACTCGGACGGCTTCCGGGCCAACGAGATCCACGGCAAGCTCGGCATGCGCGGCCAGGCGACCGCGGAACTCGTGCTCGACCGCGTGCGCGTCCCGGACAGCGCCCGGCTCGGCGACGAGGGCACCGGCTTCAAGCTCGCGATGGCGGCGCTGGACCGCGGCCGCATGTCCGTCGCGGCGGGCTGCGTCGGCGCCGCGCGCGGCGCGCTGGAGGCGAGCCTGAGGTACGCGGCGGAACGCGAGCAGTTCGGCAAGCCCATCGCCGGGTTCCAGCTCGTGCAGGAACTGCTGGCGGATATGGCCGTCGAGACGGACGCCGCCCGCCTGCTCACGTGGCGGGTCGCGGACCTCGCCGACCGCGGCGAGCCGTTCCGCACCGAGGCGTCCATGGCGAAGCTCTACGCCAGCGAGGCGGCCGTGCGGGTCGCGAACAACGCCATCCAGGTCTTCGGCGGGTACGGCTACATCGACGAGTACCCGGTCGGGAAGTTCTTGCGGGACACCAGGGTGACCACGCTCTACGAGGGCACCAGCCAGATCCAGAAACTGCTCATCGGCCGCGCGCTGACCGGCGTCAACGCCTTCTGAAACCGCCTTCTGAAACGGGGAACAGCATGGACTTCACGCTCGACGAGGAGCAGAGGGAGATCCGCGACTGGGTGCGGACCTTCGTGCGCAAGGAGATCATCCCGCTGGAGCCGGAGGTGCTCCGCCGCGAGCGCGCCAACCAGCCCGGCCTGACCTACGAAGAGCTGGAGGCGTTGCAGCAGAAGGCGAAGACGGCGGGCTTCTGGGGCGTGCAGACGCCGACGGAGTACGGCGGCATGGGCCTCGGCGCGGTGATGACGGCCCTGATCGAGGCCGAGTTGGGCCGGTCGTTCGTGCAGTTCCGCTTCGGCGGCTACGCGGACAACATCCTGTACCACGGCAACGAGGAGCAGAAGGAGCGCTACCTGCTCCCGACGATCTCCGGTGAGCGCAAGTCGTGCTTCGCGATCACCGAGCCCGGCGCGGGGTCGGACGCCAAGGCGATCCGCACCTCCGCGCGCAAGGAGGGCAACGAGTGGGTGATCAACGGTGAGAAGACGTTCATCACCGGCGGCAACGAGGCCGACTTCGTGATGGTCTTCGCCGTGACGGACAAGGAGAAGGGCGCCAACGGCGGCGTCACGTGCTTCCTCGTCGACCGCGACATGGGCTGGAAGTCCGAGCCCATCCCGACCATGGGCCAGTGGGGTCCGGCGGCGCTCGTGTTCGACAACGTGCGCGTGCCCGAGGAGAACGTCCTCGGCGAGATCGGCCACGGCTTCACCCTGGCCATGCAGTGGATCGGCGCGGGCCGGTACATGCTGCCCGCGCGGGCCATCGGCTCGGTGGAGCGCCTGGTGGAGATGGCCATCGAGCAGGCCAACACGCGCGTCACGTTCGGCCAGCCCATCGCCGAGTACCAGGCCATCCAGTGGATGATCGCCGACTCCGCCGTCGAGATCGAGGCGCTGCGCTGGCTCGTCCTGCACGCCGCGTGGCTCGTCGACCAGGGCAAGGACTCCCGCCAGGCCCAGTCCATGGCCAAGCTGTACGGCGGTGTGAAGGCGAACGAGATCGTGGACCGCGTGCTCCAGATCCACGGCGGCATGGGCTACACCCGTGAGCTGCCGATCGAACGCTGGTACCGCGAGCTGCGCCTGCTGCGCATCTACGAGGGCACCGACGAGATCCAGCGCCGCACCATCGCCCGGAACCTCCTCAAGGGCCACGCCAAGGTCAGCGGATCCCTGGGGTGAGCACGGTCGTCCGGTCCTGGACCGAGGACGACGTCGAGCGCTACGCGGCCGCGGTGGGCGGAACGGGCATGCAGCCCGGTTTCGCCATCGCGGTCGCGCAGTTCGGCGGCCCGCAGGTGGAGTTGGACGCCGACATGACCCGCGTCCTGCACGCCGAGCAGTCCCTCACCCTGGCGACCGACCTCCCCCTGTCCGGCACCGTCGAGGTCACCCGCAAGGTCACCGACGTCTTCGACAAGGGCTCCGGCGCCCTCATCGTCCGCGAGTGGCGCGCCACCGGCGACGCCGACTTCACCACCCGCGCGTCCCTGTTCGTCCGCGGCGCGGGCGGCTTCAACGGCCCCCGCGGCACCACCACGCGCCCACCGATGCCCACCCGCGCACCCGACGTGGAACTGCGCTTCACCACGACGCCGGACCAGGCCGACCTCTACCGCCGAACCGGCGACGAGAACCCCATGCACTGGGACCCGACCTTCGCCGACCGTGCGGGCTTCCCCCGCCCGATCCTGCACGGCCTCGCCACCTACGGCATCACCGCCAGACTGCTCGCCGACGAACTCGACGTCCGAGCCGTGCACGCCCGCTTCACCAACCCGGTCTTCCCCGGCGACGAACTACTGGTCAACGCCTGGGAAGAACAAGGAGAAGTCCGCTTCCGCACCTGCGTCAACCACACGACGGTGATCGACGACGGTAGGGCTACCCCCCGTTCCTAGCTGGGTGCCCACACCATCGATCATGACGCGCCGGTGTTCCAGGCTGTAGTCATGCGATCACGACGTGACGTCTTCCAGCTCAGCACCGCGACCGACGCAACCGCCCTCACCAGGCTGCGCATCCCCACGGCAGCGGGCACGTTCGACGCGGTCGCCGCAGGCCCCTTGGACGGCCGCAAGGTCCTCCTGCTGCACGGAGTCCCCCAGTGCGGCATCGAATGGCGCCACCAACTACGCGCCCTCGCAGCGGACGGCTACCGCGCAGTGGCCCCGAACCAACGCGGCTACTCCCCCGGCGTACGCCCGAAACGCGTAGAGGACTACACCCTCGACCACGCCGTGGACGACGTCACGGCGATAACCGACCAAATGGGCTGGCGCCGCTTCGACCTCGTCGGCCACGACTGGGGCGGCGTGGTCGGCTGGCTGACAGCAGCCCGCAACCCCTTGCGCGTACGCACGCTGACCTCGATCTCCGCCCCCCACCCAGCGGCAATGGCGGAAGCACTGCGAAACGACCCGGACCAGAAAGCACGCGGCGCACTACTCGACTACCTACGCCAACCAGAAGTACCGGAACAAGAAATGCTCGCAAACAACGCCGCCCAACTCCGCCGAGGATGGCCGGCAGTAATCCCCAGGCAACGGGTAGAACAGTACGTACGGCAACTAGCAGAACCCGGCGCCCTAACAGCAGCACTCAACTGGTACCGCGCAAACAAGTTCGACGGCCACAACGCCCCCGTAACAGTCCCCACCATGTACCTCTGGGGCACAGAAGACGACGCAGTCGGCCCCGAAGCAGCACAGAACACCAGCAACTGGGCCAAGGGTCCCTACCGATTCGAGGTACTGAACAACATCGGCCACTTCGTGCCGGAGGAAGCGGCGGAACGCACATCGACTCTACTACTCGAACACCTGGCCACACACTAAAGCCACCTAGCCACCCACCAAAGCCGCCTGACCACACACCAGAGCCGCCTGACCACGCTTTAAGCCGCCTACCCACCCACTCAACCTGACCCGACGCGCAGCGTGGCCGATTTTACTTGGGGGATTTGCCCCTTAAAATTGCAGATCGGGCAGGGCTTTCGGACACTGCCTTTTAGCCCGATAACGGTACGAGCAGCGTCCGACAGTTCCAGCCCAAAAACCGCCCCGGAGCACAACTCGTTCGGGTGATCACCCCCGCACCCAACCCACCTCAACACTCCCCAGACTCACCAACATCTGCTCCCGAACCCTCCCCAGATGCAGCCGCATGATCCGACCAGCCCCCTCCCCATCCCCCTCCGCCACAGCCCGAACCAAAGCATCATGATCATCCAACGAAGCCAACTGATGCGGCGGATCATCCTTCAACCCGCTCCTAAACAACACCACCCTCTGCTGCACCAACCTCACCTGCTCGGCTATCCGAGGACTACGAGCCGCATCCAACAACGCCTGGTGGAACGCCAGGTCCAACCGATACGGAAACCGCACCCCAGCCTGATAATCCCGCCGCGACAACGCACAAACCTCCCTCAACCGCCCCACATCCCCCTCAGTCCGCCGCACAGCGGCCAACTCCGCCGCAGCACACTCCAAAGCCGACCTCAACTCGAACAACGCCCGCACCTCATCGGCATCAGCCAGAGGTACGTGCGCCCCCTTGTTAGGCACCAACACCAGCAACCCCTCACTGGACAGGTGCCGAATCGCTTCCCGCAACGGCCCCCGACTGATCCCCAACCGGTGCGCCAACTCGACCTCGTTCACCCGCTCCCCGGGCGGGATCTCCCCGGTGAGCACCAACTCCCGGAGCACCTCCACGGTCTGCCCGGCAAGACTCAGGTGCAGCGGCGGTGTCACGTACGTCTCCCTCCCCGACCAACCCTGGCCAAAACCCGATCCCAGAATGTTAACTGTCGACAGTTGGCAGGACAGGACAGGAGCAGGAGGGTCGCATGGTGCACGAGATCATCGCCGAGGTCTGGCGTGGCGAGTTCCTGGAATCCGTCCACCACGGCTCGGTGGTCGCGTTCGACGGCACGGGCACCGCGGTCATCAGCCAGGGCCGCCCCGAACGGGTGACGCTCCCCCGTTCCTCCAACAAGCCCGTCCAGGGCCTGGCGATGCTCCGCAACGGCCTCGACCTGGACGGCGAACTCCTGGCCCTGGCCTGCGCCAGCCACTCCGGCGAGGACTTCCACGTCGAGGGCGCCCGCCGCATCCTGGCGATGGCGGGCCTGGACTTCACCGCACTCCAGTGCACGCCCGACCTCCCGATCGGCGAAGCCGCCCTGGCCGCGCACCTCGCCGCGGGCCGCGGCAAGGCCCCGGAGTACATGAACTGCTCGGGCAAGCACGCCGCCATGCTGCTGACCTGCGTGCGCAACGGCTGGTCGACCGACGACTACCTCTCGCCCACCCACCCGCTCCAGGTCGCGATGCGGGAAACCCTCGAAGAACTCGCCGGTGAACCCGTGGGCGCCGTCGGCGTCGACGGCTGCGGCGCGCCGCTGTTCGGCATCAGCCTGAATGGCCTGGCCCGCGCGTTCGGCACCATCGCCAGCGCGCCGCCGGGAACCCCGGAGCACCGGATCGCGTCCGCGATGAACCGGCACCCGGAATGGGTCGGCGGCACCGGCCGCGACGTCACCGAACTGATGCGCGCGCTGCCGGGGGCACTGGCCAAGGACGGCGCCGAGGGCGTCTACGCGATCGGCCTGCCGGACGGCTCCGCGGTCGCGTTGAAGATCGCCGACGGGTCCAGCCGGGCGCGGGCCGTGGTCGTCGTCGAAGCGCTGCGGATGCTCGGCGTGGACGTGGGCGCGCTCACGTCGTTGGCGACCGTCCCGGTGCTGGGTCACGGACTGCCCGTCGGCGCGGTGCGGCCCGCTCTGGCCCTGGCGGGCTGAAGACCCTCTATTCTCGGGTGCATGGCCACCTTTCCAGGCGCGGAAAGACCAGACGAAGGACCGGCGAAGCGGTTCTCCGACGACCTCATCGGGCTCGATCCGGCGGATCCCGAGGCGAAGGCCTTCGCGGAACACCTGGACCGGATGGAGCGGGAACGGCCCGGCTACACCGTCGAGGGCTACCTCGACGGCGTCGCGGACTTCGCCGACTCGGCGAATCGCGCCAGCGGTGAGCAGCGCTTCCTCGCGGTGCTGGTGGTGACGTTGATCCTGCTGGGCGTGCTGATCAGCGTGTGGTTCGGCATCGGCGAGATCATCGGCGTCCTGTTCGGGTGACCGGCGGGCCGTGGTGCCCACCCGGCCGCGCGGGTCGAGCCGCCTGACGGACCGGGGCCCGCAACTGTTCCGTAAGACACCGCGATCCACCCCGGCGGCCAAATCGCATTAGCGTGGAGGCATGGAACCTGTTGTCGGCGCCACGCCGAAGGTCGTCCGCTCGGAGCAGGAGTGGCGGGAGAGCCTGACCCCCAGCGAGTACCGCGTCCTGCGCGAGGGCGGCACGGAGCCCGCGTGGGTGGGCGAGTACACGGACACCAAGAAGGTCGGTGTCTACGAGTGCCGCGCTTGCGGTACGGAACTGTTCCGCAGCGAGACCAAGTTCGACTCGCACTGCGGTTGGCCGTCGTTCTTCTCGCCGCTGGCCGCGGACCGCGTGATCCTGCGCGAGGACCGCGCCATGGGCATGGTGCGCACGGAAGTGCTGTGCGGTAACTGCCACAGCCACCTCGGCCACGTTTTCGAGGGCGAGGGTTACGACACCCCTACCGATCAGCGCTACTGCATCAACAGCATCAGCTTGCGATTGATGGACGAATCCGCGCCTTAATGCGGAATGCGCCACTCCGGAGTCGTTCGAGCACGCAGCGCAACAGGCGACAATCCGGCTTCCGTGAAGCAGACTGGTGGAGTTGCCCCGGATGGCGTCGTCGGGTGACGTCATCCGGACCGGTCTCCGACCTGGGAGGAAGCATGTTCTTGCGCAAAGGAACTGATGGCGAGGGGTCCAGCGGAGTCGACGGGTCCTCGTCCTCCTAAGCAATACCCAACAGCAGCCTAAATTTCGCTCAAGCCTCTTGTTCGGGTGTGTTCCAGCGCACACGCTTGCATCTCGATTGGCGGACCAGTTCCGCCGAGAGCGGCAGGGGGTGGACCGTGGAGCAACCTTGGGGGCTTTCGGGCCCGGAATTCCTGAACATCTACTGGATCGCGTTGGGCATCTCGGTGCTGTTCGCGATCGGTGTCCGGATCCGGATGCGGGCAAGCCGGGGGGACGCGCCCGCGGGGAGCGTGGACGTCGACGAGTTGGCGTACCTCGCGGGCGGTCCTCGCCGAGTGGTCGAGGCTTCCTTGGCCAGGTTGATCGAGGCCGAGGCGCTGCGGTCGACGCGACGCGGCACGGTGGCGAGGATCGGCAAGGCGACCGCGGTCAACGCGGTGGACCGCGCGGTGCTGGCGGACGCGAGCCGGTACAGCAACCGCACGGTGAGCCTGCTCATGGCCACCGTGGCCCAGTCGGACGCGGTGAAGGCGATCGAGACCCGGCTCGGCGAGACGGGGATGCTCATCGAGCCCGCCACGGCCAAGCGCCAGTTGCGCGTCGGCGCACTGCCCATGGTGGTCCTGTTCGCCATCGGGGTCGCCCGGTGGGTCAACGGGATCGCGATCGGCGCTCCCGTCGGGTGGCTGACGCTCCAGTTGATCATCACCGCCGTGCTGGTCGTGCTGATGACCCGTGCCGGCTCGACCAGGCGCACGGCCGCGGGTGACCGCGCGCTGGAGGGCGCTCGTTCGGGCGGCGGGCTGCCCGCGGTCGCCGCGGGCACGGGCGCGGCGGTGGGACTGGTCGCCCTCGGCGGGTTGTCCGCACATCCCGACCTGGCCCTGCGCACGTCGCTGATGTACAGCGCGGCGGGGACGGGCGGCGCCTACACCTCGTCCGGGGGCAGCACCTCGTACGTGAGCGGTAGCAGTTGCGGCACCGGTGGCAGCAGTTGCAGCGGTGGTGGAAGCAGTTGTGGTGGGGGCGGCGGCTGCGGCGGGGGTGGCAGCTAGCCGGTGTGGGGGGTGCCAAGGCCACCGCGGTCGACTTGACGTCACCGTGGTGGCCTTGGCCTCATATCGCGGAACGAACAGGCCCGCCGCGGAGTCGGATGGCCATCGGCTGGTGGGAAAGGCGGCGGTCACATGGCTTCCGGGACGGATATTTCGGGCAGAACAGGCATCTCGGTCGAGGAGTTCGGCTTCCTGTCCGGCGGGCCCGGCCGCGCCGCGGAGGTCGCGGTCGTCCGGCTGCTGGAGGCGGGACTCCTGCGGATCTCCCGCGAAGGGGTCGTGAGCGCGGTGTCCGCGACCTCTCAGGGCGCTTCGACGCCGTTGGAGGCGTACGCGCTGGGCGCGGCCCGCACCGGCCGGATGCTGGGCGAGCTGATCAAGTCGACGGCGGGCAGCAGCGCGCTGGACGGGTTGAAGCAGCGCCTCGTCGACCGGGGCTTCCTGGTCTCCCCCGGCCGCCGCAAGGCGTGGGGCTTCGTCCGGTTCCTCTGCGTCGTCGCCGCGATCGGCGCCATCGTCGCCGTCGGCCTGGTGGACCTGAACCCCGGGATCGCGATCGCGGTGGTCGTGCTCGCGCTGGTCTTCCGCTGGTTCGCGGGCCGCATGCGTCGTCCGGTGCGCCGGGCGGGCCGCCGCGAGGAGCGGAGGGTCGTCGTCATGTCGAACGACCGGGTCGGCGTCGTGGCCCAGCACGGCCTGACGGGACGCATCGGGAATTTCCCGAACATGTACTACGTCTGGGAGATGCTCGGGATCGCGCCGAGCGCGGGTGCGACGCTGCGCAGGCGCAAGCCCGTGCGGAACAACACGTCCGACGGAGGCACCATGTACGGGAGCAGCTGCAACAGCTGTTCGAGCTGCTCCAGCGGTTGCGGGTCCAGCAGCAGTTGCGGTTCCAGCAGCGACAGCTCGTCCTCGTCGTCGTGCAGCAGCGGTTCGTCCTGCGGCTCGTCGTGCGGTGGCGGAGGGGGTGGGGACTGATGGGTGTCATCGACCGGCTCGGCGTCGGCATCGGCTGGCGCGCGGAGATCGACCTGACCGTGGAACGGCTGCCCGACGTCGACTTCGTCGAGGTGGTCGCGGAGAACCTGCACGTGGAGCACCTGCCGGAGTCGATCCTGGTGCTGCGCGAACGGGGTGTGCCGGTGCTGCCGCACGCGGTGTCGCTGTCGCTGGGCAGCGCGGACCCCGTGGACGTGCACCGGGTCGAGCACCTCGGCTCGGTGGCGGAGGCCCTGGGAGCGCCGCTGGTGAGCGACCACGTGTGCTTCGTCCGCGCGGGCGGGCTCGACTCCGGGCACCTGATGCCGGTGCCGCGCACCCGTGACGCGCTGGACGTGCTGGTGGCCAACGTGCGGACGGCGCAGGCGAACCTGCCGGTGCCGTTGGCGCTGGAGAACATCGCCGCGCTGCTGGAGTGGCCGGACGGCGAGCTGACCGAGGGCCAGTTCCTGGCGGACCTGGTGGAGCGCACGGACTGCTACCTGCTGATCGACGTGGCGAACCTGCACGCGAACGCCCGCAACCTCGGCACGGACCCGAACCGGTTCCTGGACGAGATCCCCCTGGAGCGCTTGGCGTACGTGCACGTGGCGGGCGGTGTGGAGACCGACGGCGTCTACCACGACACGCACGCCCACGCGGTGCGCCCGGAGGTGCTGGAACTGCTGGGCGAGCTGCGGTCGCGGGTGGACCCGCCGGGGGTGCTGCTGGAGCGCGACGACAACTACCCGACCGACACCGAGCTGGCGAACGAGATGGCCGCGATCCGCGCGGTGCTGGCGAGGCACGGATGACCGACGTGGCGCGGGAGCGGCTCGCCGAGGCCCAGTCGGAGCTGCTGGCGGCTCTGCTGGCGGGCGGCCCCTCCCCCGCCGGGTTCGACGAGCGCCTGCTGCGCGTGGAGGCGAGGTCGCTGCTGGCGAAGCGGCGCGGCATCGTGGCGATGCTGGCGCCGGAGGTCGTCGACGTGCTGACCGACCGGTTCCGGCCGCTGTTCGACGAGTACGCCCTGGACCACCCCAGAGCGTCCGGCAGCCGGGCGCGGGAGGACGCGGCGGCGTTCACGGCCTGGGCGCGGGAGCGCGGCGAGCTGCCGCCGGTGGCGCCGAAGCGCTGGTGGCGCAGGAACACGTCCTGACCGCCCCGCCGCTCCGGGTGTGCGGGATCGCCGCGAATTGATACGCGAAGGCCGTGGCACATCTCTGCCACGGCCCTGCTCACGCTCACTTTCGTCACGGAGCGTGGCGGAAGGTCGGGCCGAACTTCGCCCGTCAAGTGGAAGGCACGCTTCTCAAACGTCGATATGTTCGAAAGTGCCGGGGTCTTTCGTCACTTTCGGTACACCGCCGCCACCGTTCGATAGACGCCCCCGGTCGTGCGTTCCCGCACGGATTCACCGAACCGGGAGGTGGCTGTTGCGATCAACACGACGACACGGCGCTCTACTGGGAGTCGCCGCGCTCGCGTTCGGACTCGTGGTCGGATCGGCAGGTGAGTCGGCGGCCGAGGAGACCGCGCCGACGAGATTCCCCGCGACGGGCGGAGCGGGCTCCGTCACGCTGATCACCGGCGACCGCGTCGTGCTCGACGGGACCGGGGGCGGCACCGTCGTCCGGGCGGCCGGTCGCGACAACGTTGTCTTCACCACGTCCACCGAACAGGGGCACCTCTTCGTCATCCCCGCCGACGCGCGGCGGGCGGTGGCGTCGGGCCGGGTGGACAAGCGGCTGTTCGACGTCACGGAACTCGTCGAGTCGCGCTACGACGACGCCCACCGCGACTCCGTGCCGCTGATCCTCACGACCGGCAAGGACCTGCGTGCGGCAGGCGCCCCCGTCGGGATGACCGTCGGCGCGGAACTGCCCACCGTGCGGTCGTTCGCGGCCCGCGCGGCCAAGGCGCAGGCCGCGACCACGTGGCAGGCCCTCCTCGGCGACAGCGCCTACACGAAGATCAGGCTCGACGGCCTGCGGCAGCCCAGCCTGGACCGCAGCGTGCCGCAGATCGGCGCACCGGAGGCCTGGAAGGCCGGCTACACCGGCACCGGAGTGAAGGTCGCCGTGCTCGACACCGGCGTCGACGCCACCCACCCGGACCTCGTCGGCCGGGAACTGGTCGAGCAGAACTTCACCGAGGACGCCGACAACCAGGACCTGGTCGGCCACGGCACGCACGTCGCGGCCACGATCGCC
>DATMCA010000213.1:0-7134 GCA_035559015.1 Umezawaea sp.
GAGCAGGTCGGCGGCCGGGTCGGCCAGCGGTAGGACCGTCGCGGTCATGAGCCTTCTCCCCTGTTCCCCGGCACGAGGCCCATCGCCTCGGCCAACTTGTCAGTGGCGACCTCGAAGGCCGACTCGAAGTAGGCGGCGGTCGCCGCGGCGAGCGCCGCCGGGTCGTCGCCCTCGCCCAGCCCGAGGGTGCTCACGACCATGTCCGCGATCAGGTCGGCCTGCTCGTCGTCGGTGAGCCGCGCCTGTTCGGGAAGCAGCGAAACGGTCGTGAGCACCCCGAGGTACGCGGCGTTGACCAGCGTGACCTGCCCGAGTTCACCCCGCGCCCCGTCGACCGCGCCGTGGTCCCTCAGCAGGGCCAGGAGGTCGGAGAACGAGGGGCGCCACTCGGTCCTCGACCTCATCCGCTCCGCCAGCCGACCCAGCACGCCGAGGTCGTTGAGCAGCACGGCGCGCAGCAGCGGCCGGCCCATCAGCGCCACCGCGAGGTGCCGGAACAGCGCGCGCGGCCCCGGCTCCGCCGCCAGGCCCTCGCGCACCGAGGCGAGCATCAGCACCCGCTCCCGGCGCAGCACCGCGACGAACAGCTCGTCCCTGGTCTTCCAGTGCAGGTAGACCGTCCCCTTCGCGATGCCCGCGGCCCGCGCGACATCCTCGACGGTGGTCTTGTCGAAGCCCCACCGCTCGATCAGCCCGCCCGCCGCGGCCAGCACCGCCTCCGCTCGCGCGCGGCGCCCCTCGACGTCGTCCGTTCGCACTCTCCTGCCCGCCACGGACACCACGATCCACCCAATTGACCAGATGTGCAAGTCCGGTCAATTGGTCAGACGCATTCTCGGGGTTGGACCAATCCCGGGGTCGGTCGCGCCGCACGTACGAACGCCGGAAAAGGTTCAACGCTGAGAATCACCAATTTTTCGTTGGCACGTGGCATGTTTTCCAAGACTGCGGAGTTGCGTTTCCGGATGGACTCGACAAACCCCGTCCCACCAGCGAAATCAGCCGGATGAGCCCACCGTCCGACGAGGACGATTCGGACATCTTGTTGCGGCACAACCGTTTGTCGACCGGTGAACCGATCGGTCTGGCTGATGTTCGCCACCTGGAATTCCGTCTCAAAAGGACCATTCCCGCGCCGATACCCCTACATTGTCGGTGATCGGTTTCCCCACCCTTGGAGAACTGCAGATGATTTCCGCACGTCGTTCCAGCACCAGGCTCACGGCCGCCGCTGTGGCGGTCGCGGGCGGCCTGATCGCACTGGCTCCGGCCGTCGCGCAGGCGGCTCCCGCCATCACCGCGCCGACCGTGCCCGCGGAGCTCGCGGTCCCCGCCGGGAACCACGTCACCTCCCGCTACGACGCCGTCGGCTACCAGGTGTACGAGTGCAGCGCCGCGGGCACGTGGGCGTTGCACGCGCCGAAGGCGAGGCTCTCCGCCCGAGGCGACATCGGTGTCCACTTCGGAGGGATCGACGCGGACCTCCCGGCCGGCCCGTACTGGCAGTCGCTGCGCGACGGCAGCCGTGTGCACGGCGGTGGCGCGGTCAGCTCCCCCTCCCGCGAAGGCGCGATCCCGCTGCTGCGCCTGACCGGGCTCGACAGCAGCGGCACCGGCGTCTTCACCGACGTCACCTACATCCACCGCCTCAACACCGTCGGCGGCGTCGCACCCACCACCACGTGCGACCCCGCGGACAAGACGTTCAAGAACGTCTACTACAGCGCGACCTACTACTTCTACAAGAAGGACTAGGTCGAGCGCCGGCACCGGGCTGACCTGGTCGGACCCGGCTCCGGCACCCTCGGGTACGACTTCGGTACCAGACCTCGGCCGCACCCGCGGAGATCTTGAGACTCGCAGGTCCGGCCCCTCGACAGCGAACGGGCCCCTGCCCACCCTCACACGGGTGGGCAGGGGCCCGTTCGTCGTTCAATGGCTACTTGAAGCTGCCGATGTTCTCGTTGATCGTGACCACGGCGTACTGCCCGGAGGACTTGCCCTCCTTGACCACCTTGCCGTCAACGGTGATCTTGGCCGCGATCTCCGGGGTGCCCTCACCGGCCTGCGCGAGGATGCTGACCATCTGGAACGCCTCACCCGCGGGCAGTTCCAGGGTCTTCGTCCACGGCAGCGGGGCGTCGCCGACCTGCTCGGAGGACGTCATCCCGTCCGTGGTGTACGTGATGCTGTTCGCGGTGCCCGCGCCGGTCACCTCGTAGACGACCGTCCGGACGTTCGCGGCGGGTTTCTCGGCCGGCTTCTCGTTCTCCACCGGAGCGGCGGCCGGAGCGGACGCACCGGGGGTGGACGCCGCGGGCGTGGTGGGGGTCTTGCCGCCGCTGGCGATCGAGGCGACCACGATCAGCGCCACGACGATGCCGACGACCCACGGCCACTTCTTCGCCTTCTTCGGGGCGACGGGCGGCGGGTAGTACGGCGGCGGACCGTAGGGGGGCGGGCCGGGCTGGGGCTGCGACATCGTGTGCTCCTCGGAATTGCCGGCTTGCGGTGCTGTGGTCACTGTGGGCAGTCCGGTCGTCACACCCGGTTCACGAAAGTGATCCGTGCTGTCGGTGACACGCACCGCCGGCACGACACGCAGGGCTCCTGGTTCAGGCACTAACAGCGGACCGTCGGCGTGGCACCGTCCCCGCGCTCGGGCACAGGGCGCGCCGACGTCCGTCCACACGACATCGCGATCCGCACTGGTGCGGGTGGCCTCGTCGTCGATGGCGCTGTGGGCCGCACGACGCGTCGCACGACCCCGAGGCCGGGGCCGGAGTTCAGACCTGCCGCGGCCTTTGCGCGTCCCCGGGTCTTCGAGGGGACATCCGTCTGCGCACCTCCGCTATGGCTCCGGCCAGTTGGTCGAGCTCGTACCAGTCGAACACCCCGGTCCCCGGAGCGGGCATGGCGATCATGGCCAGGCCGGTGTCCGGATCGATGCCCACCCGAGCTTCAGCCGATCTCCCCGACACGGTCCGGCAGTGGATGGGCACGTGGCTCCTCGGGTCGACGGGTGGCGGACGAATGCCACCCACCAACCTGCGCGCTCGGGACCGGCCCCGTCAATTCCCCGATCGTGCCTCCGTGACACGTCCGGGTCGATCCGCCGTGCGGTGGTCACGCCGGGGAATCGTGCCGACGGGGAATGCCGCCACCGCCGGGACCGGACGCGGCATGCGCTTGCTCACATCCTCCCCCTACCTGTTGACACCGGGGCAGTGCGCGTGGGTCTTTCGGGCAGAGTTCGCTCGTTACCGCGGAGTTCTGTGCTGGACTCGGTGCGCACCAGACCAAGGAGGCACCCGATGTCACCACTTCCGCTGCGCCGCAACACACTCCCGGACGCCGACGCCGGACTCGCGCTGACCTGGTACCGGGACCAGATGGGGTGGGACGTGCGGCTGGTGGACGGGGTGCCGACCCTGTCGCTGGCGCACGGGATGACCGGATTCCTGTTCCCGTGGAAGTGGTTCCCGCTCGCCGCGTCGCTCATGTCCACAATGGACGTGCAGGGTCCGGTGATCGGGTTCGTGGACGAGGTGGAGCCCAAGGCGGTCGCGCTGGCCGACACCAACGACTGCGTGTTCAGCCAGGCGCAGATGCCGCAGGGCGTCACGCTGCTGCGCACACCCGGCCTGGTGCCGCTGCCGCCGAAGGCCGGGTCGAGCTGGCTGATCGAGCCGCACAACGAGCGCCGCTGGCTGCCGTCGGCCACCGCGGTGCTGTCGGTGCTCCAGGCCGCCCAGTCACCGGCCGGTCCTCCGCGCGGTCGGCGCACCCTGCCCTACCGGCAGCTCCAGAGCACCCGCCGCTAGGCGAACGCCTGGGTGCCCAGCACCCGGAGCAGGTCCAGCCGTTCCGCGCTGCCGGTGCCGGGCTGCGGGCGCAGGGACACGAGCCGAAGGCCGGTGTCCGGGCTGATGATCACGTCGCACTGCATCTCCAGCACCCCCACCGCCGGGTGCACGTAGGTCTTGCGGCTCGACCGCAGCGGCCGCACCTCGTGCAGTTCCCAGACCGCCGCGAACTCGGCGCTGACCTCCAGCAGGTCGGCCACCAGCGCGGCGGCCACCGGGTCCTTGCCACGCCGCACGACGGACGCGCGCAGGTCGGCCACGTACCCGCGACCGAGCTTCTCGTGCTCGGCGGGCAGGTAGACGTCGCGGCTGGCCGGATCGGTGAACCACCGCCACACCGTGTTGTCGTCGCGGCCCGCCGTGCCGACCGACGGCCCGAACAGCGCCGCGCCCAGGGGGTTCCGCGCGAGCACCGTCGTGAGGTCGTCGCACACGATGGCGGGCACGGTCGTCAGCGCGTCCAGCACGTGCATCAGCCCGGGGTCGACGTACCCGCTCGGCACGTGCGAGACCGGCGGCGGGTAGCCCGCCAGCACGTACAGGTGGTCGCGTTCGTCGGTCGACAGCCGCAACGCGCGCGCCAGGCACGCCACCAGCGGCTCCGACGGGTGCGGCCCGCGCGCCTGCTCCAGCCGCTCGTAGTAGTCCGTCGACATGCTCGCCAGCAGCGCCACCTCCTCGCGCCGCAGGCCCGGTGTCCGACGCCGGGCGCCGGGTACCAGGCCCACGTCGGCGGGCCTCAGCGCCTCGCGGCGCACACGCAGGAACGAAGCCAGCTCGGAGCGGTCCATACCCCGATAGTCCCAGGGATCCGCCGGGCCATCCCCGGACAACCAGTCCCCCGATAAGGGGCAGCTCGCGGACCCAGCTCTCCAGCAGCTCGGCTTCGAGGTCGCGGAACCAGTCGATCTCACCCGCCTTGAGCAGGTCGTACGGGGAATGGGCGATGTCGCTCCAGCCGTCGCTGGTCAGCAAGGAAGTTCCGGTAGGACGGCGGCAGCCGCACCCCGAGCCGCTCCTCGGCGGCGAGCACGACCTCCTCGGTCGACGGCCGGGTCACGCGGGGGCTCCTTCGATCGGGTTCTGCCGGCGAACCCCGACAGGAACTCAGCCCGCGATCGCCACCTCGGCCTCGATCTCCACCGGGATGCCGAACGGCAGCTCCGCGACACCGATGGCGGACCGGGCGTGACTGCCCGCGTCGGGCCCCCAGAGCTGGAGGATCAGATCGGAGAAGCCGTTGATGACGGCCGGCGCGGTGCCGAAGCCGGGGGACGCGGCGACCATGCCGAACACCCGCAGCCACGCCGTCACGCGGTCCAGGTTGCCGAGTTCCCGCTGGAGGCTGGCCAGCACCGCCAGCGCGGTCAGCTTGGCCGCGACGTAGCCCTGCTCGGGCGTCACGTCGACGTCGACCTTGCCGAACGGACCCGCCAGCGTGCCGTCGGAGTTGAGCGGGCCGTGGCCGGAGACGTACGCCCGGTTCCCGTGGACCCTCACCCAGGGGAACGGCAGGAAGACACCGGGGGGTAGTCGGAGTTGTTCCGGCAGCAGGAGTCCGAGTTCCGCGAGCTTGTACTCGATGCGCACCGACCGAGGCTAACCCTCGCGTCCCCGGTCCTCCAGGTAGCGCGTGTGGTCGGCCTGCCGCCGCGCGTCGGCTTCGTGGAAGCGTTCCGCCGTGCGCACCACGTCGGCCTCGATCAGGTCCAGTTGGCGCAGCAGCTCGGCGTCCGACTGCCTGGCTGCGGCGTACCACCACGGCAGGTTCAGGTAGTTCTGCACGGACAGCGGCAGGTCCGTGCCGATCACCCTGGTGGCCGTGTGCAGCGCGTCCGGGTCGGCGCGCAGCTCGCGCGGGCGGTCGAGCAGGCCGCGCAGCACGTCCGCCACGCGGTCCAGGCGCGGTGCCACGCCGTCCGGCACGCGCGCGGCGGCGACGTGGGCGACCAGCGCGTCCAGGTCGCGGCGGAGCCCGGCCGCCTCCTCGGTCGGATCGGTCACCAGCGTCACCCGGTCCGGTGGCGCCAGCAGGGCCCCGACCCCGTAGAGCCCGACGACCACGACGAGCCAGTAGCTGCCCGCGAGGCCCGCGAAGTACAGGCCGAGGCCCAGCAGGCCACCCGCGCAGCCGACGATGTTCCGGGTCGAGCCCAGGTACCTACTGATAGCCACGGATCTCCTTGAACGCCTCGGCGAGCGTGCGGGCGCGGGCGTCGAACACCTTGCCACCGCTCATCGACGCGACCTTGCCCATCTCGTCGGTGGCGCTCTCGCCGAACAGCACGGGGAAGACCGGCACACCCCTCAGCGCCGGTTCGAGCCCCCCGTGGAACGCGGCGAAGTCGTCGAACCCGTCCCCCGACGTGTTCTCGCCGTCGGTCATCAGCACGATCGAGGTGAACCGGTCGGGGTCGGTCGCGGACTGGGCGCGCAGGACGTCGTAGCCCGCCCGCAGGCTGCTGTAGATCGCCGTGCCTCCCCTGGCGCCCAACCCTTCGGCGGTGGACTTGATCCGCCCCAGGTCGGCGTCACCGGTCACGGTGAACTCCCGCGGCGACTCGGGCGCCCCGTTGAACGGCAGCAGGGTCACCTGCTCCCGACCGTGGAACTTGCTGAACTTGCCGGACAGCGATGTGTCGGCGCCGGTCAGCCCGATGACCGCCTGGCGCAGGCCGTCGATCCGCTCGCCCTCCATGGACCCGGACGTGTCCAGCACGTACAGCGTGCGCGACGGCCTGCGCAGCTGGTCGAAGTACGCGGTGACCAGGCCATCCACGGCGGCGCCGCTGCCGGGGAACGGCAGTTCGACCAGGTCGCGGACGGCGAACCGGCCGTCGAGCTGGACCTCGGGGCTGGCCGGACGACGGCCGGTCACCTCGGAGATCCGGCGTTGCGCGTCCGGTGAGCGCAGGTGGGCGGTCAGCCGGTCGTACGAGCCGCGCGCGTCCTGCCCGGCCGAGCCGAGCAGGGTCAGCGGGTAGTCGGCGGTCACGACGCCGTCGTTCGGGTAGACCAGCGTCAACGGCTCGGGCAGCACGTTCGCCGCGTTGACGGACAGCAGCACCGACTCGTAGTTGACCAGCCCGTCGACCCGCGCGCCGGGGTCCTCGCCGCGCGCCCTGCGCTGGTAGGCCTCGGAGAGCCAGCCGGACGAGCCCGCGGACAGGGTCTGCGCGGAGAAGAAGTCCTTGAGCTTCGGCGCCACGGAGGTGATGGCGGCGGCGTCCAGCGCCGAGCCGCTCCCGGTGAGCGCGGACGCGATGCC
>DATMCA010000214.1:0-13432 GCA_035559015.1 Umezawaea sp.
CAACCCCACCGGCGCCGTGCCGGACCTCGACACGTGGACGCGGCTCGTGCGGCTGTGCGACGACCGCGGGCTGCGGCTGTTCAGCGACGAGGTCTACCGCGGCCTGGAGAGCGGGCCCGCGCTGCCGCAGGCCGTCGACCTGTCGCCGCGCGCGCTGTCGTTGAACGTGATGTCCAAGGCGTACGGGCTGCCGGGGCTGCGGATCGGCTGGATCGCCTGCCGCGACCGTGAGGTGCTGTCCAGGTTGGACGGTGCGAAGCACTACACGTCGATCTGCAACTCCGCGCCCAGCGAGGTGCTGGCGCTGATCGCGTTGCGGGCACGGGAGGAGGTGCTGGGGCGCAACCGCGCGATCATCGCCGGGAATCTGCCGGTGTTCGACGCGTTCTTCGCGCGGTTCCCGGAGCTGTTCGAGTGGGCGCCGCCGCAGGGCGGCTGCGTCGCGTACCCGCGCTACCTCGGGGCGGACGGCGTGGAGGCGATGTGCGGGGACCTCGTGGAGCAGGAAGGGGTTCTGCTGCTCCCGGCGAGCATCTACCGCTCCGAGCTGACGCCCACGCCGACCGACCGGTTCCGGGTGGGCGTCGGCCGGCTCGGGCCGGAGGAAGGACTGGAGCGGTGGGGTGACTGGCTGGAGAAGCGCCGTTAGAGGTCGGGCTCCTCATACCCGCCGACGACGTCCGCGAGCAGTTCGGCGAACGTAACCGCGGTGTCGTCCTCGTGCGGCGGCCCGATGACCTGCGCGCCGACGGGAAGGCCGCCCGCGGTCCGGCCGATCGGCGCGGACACCGCGGGCAGGCCCGGCAGGGCGGCGTGGGCGATCCGGAAACCCTGGGCCCCGTACGGGCGGTCGCCCTCGGGCGTGGCGATCACCCGCTCGTCGAACGGCCTGGTGTCGTGCGGGAACGCGGGCGTGAAGTCGGTCGGGCACAGGAGCACGTCGACGTCCTCGAAGTACCGCGACCAGGCCGCGCGCGAGGCCATCCGCAGCGCTTCCTGCTCGACGACCTCGCTCAGCGGGGCGAAGTCGTGGCCGGACTGCTCGAAGGCGAAGAACAGCCCGACCTGGAAGCCGGACGACTCGGCGTGCGCGGCCGGGTCGACGCCGTCCGGCCAGCCCTCGACCACCTTCGCGCCCGCGCGGCCCAGCGCGTCGACCGCGTTCGACAGCGCGGCCCCCACCTCGCTCGACACCGGCGCGCGCCCGTGGTCGAGCACGACGCCCACGCGGAAGTCCGCGAGCCGGGAACGCCGTGGCGGGGCGAGTTTCCACGAGTACGCCCCGGCCGCCGGGCCCTCGGGGCCGCCGATGACGCGCAGCGCCGTGCGCAGGTCGGCGGTGGACCGGGCGATCGGGCCGACGGTCGAGAGGTGACGTCCCACGGGTTGTTCGTCCGGTCGTGCACGTCGTTCGCGGTTTGCCCGAAGTCGGCCGGCATCTCGTGCGCGTTGGTCTTGCCGAACACCGTCGCGCCCGCCCCGGCCAGCCCGCGCACCACGGTGGCGTCGCGGTCCGCGACGAAGTCGGCGAACGCCGGGTTGCCCCACGTGGTGCGCATCCCCGCCACGTCCAGGCAGTCCTTCACCGTCATCGGCACGCCGTGCAGCGGACCGGTGTCCTCCTCGCGGGCGAGGGCCGCGTCCGCAGCGTCCGCCGCCCGCAGCGCGGCCTCCCGGCGCAGTTCCACGACGGCGTTCACCGCGGGGTTCACGGCGTCCACGCGGGCCAGTTGCAGCTCGGTCAGCTCGCGCGCGGAGACCTCGTGGCGGCGCAGCAGCGCGGCGGTGTCGGTGGCCGATCCGAACAGCGGGTCCACGGCTTCCCCGTCTCGTCGTCGGGACGCCGTTCTACGGCCTCACGCGGTGTCAGGGTCAACCCTTCAGGATCAGGCCGCGCACGAACGCCGCCTGGCCCGCGTGCTGGAGGTCGTCCGACACGACGCTGACCAGCCGCACCGCCAGCGTCACCGGCGGGTCCCAGCGCTCGTCCACGACCCGGTCGAAGTCGGCGTCGGCCAGGCCGCGCACGTAGTCGGTCGACGCCCGGTGCACGGCGTCGTGGTAGCCCAGCAGCAGCTCGGCCGACCGCACGCGGACCGCCGCGACCTCGTCGGAGCTGTGGCCGTAGCCGATGGCGCCGTCGTCGAAGGGCAGGTCGAACTTGCGCGCCCAGCCCTGCGAGGTCCACACCTGCTCGGTGCCCGCGACGCCGGCGACGTGGTCGTCCTGGACGCGGGTGAGGTGCCACAGCAGCCAGGCGATCGAGTTGGCGGTGCCGTCGACGCGGTGGGCCAGCTGGTCGGCGGTCAGCCCGTCCGCGGCCTGGTGGACCACGTCGCGCACCCGGTCCAGTGCGTCGATCAGCAGGGCGGTGCTCGTCTCGGTGCTCATGCCCTCGACGGTAGCCGTTCGCGCGCGCCGCGGCCCGGGAGCCGCGACGCCGTCCGCTGATCCTCTTGCGCCGCAAAGGACATCGACCGGTGTCCATCGCGTGCGCGGACGGGTAGGTTGCCCGGCATGGTGAACGAGTCCGCGCCGGCGCGGGACGTGCTGGGGCACATCGTCGACCAGTGGCCGGTCTGGTTCGGCCAGTCGTCCGGGTTGCCCGCGGCGATCGAGGTCGACGCGGACGCGCCGCCGCCCCGGCGTGGACCGGTCGATCTGCTGCTGTCCAAGGGTTTGTGGCTCACGGTCATGGTGCTGCTGTGGGGTGGCCTGGCCGTGGGCATGGTCGGGGTGCCGGTGTGGGCGTTCCACGCGCGGCTCGAATCTGCCGAGCTGTTCGCGGTGGGCGTGCCGCTGGCGCTCGTGGTGATGCCGCTGCTGTTCGTCACCATCGGCTACACCTACGCCGTCGCCAAGCGGGCCGAGCGGTGGCGGGTCGCGGCTACCTCAGGTGGGACGCCCCGTTCAGGTCGATGACCGCGCCGCTCGCCCAGCCCGCGCCGGGCGTGGCGAGCCAGGCCACGGCGGAGGCGACGTCCTCGGGGGTGGCGACGCGGCCGAACGGGCTCTGCGCGCGGATCGTGTCACCGCGTTCGCCCACCAGGATGTCGTGGGTCATCTCGGTGTCCACGAACCCCGGCGCCACGGCCGTGACGGAGACGCCCAGCGGGGCGAGTGACACCGCGAGCGACTGGGTGAGCGAGTGCACGGCGGCTTTCGAGGCGCCGTACGCGGGCGCGTCCGGTTCGCCGCGGTAGGCGCCGCGCGAGCCGACGGTGACGATCCGCGCGCCCTCCGGTCCGCGCGGCCGGGTGCGCAGGTGCTCGACGAAGCACCACGTGGTGTTGGCCGTGCCCAGCACGTTGACGTCGGTGATCCGCCGCCACTGCCCGACCCACTCGTCGTAGGAGGTGGTGGGCAGCGGGTGCTCGGTGTAGATCCCGGCGTTGTTGACCAGCACGTCGAGGTCGCCCACCCGCGAGACCGCGTCGGCGACGAACGCCGCGACCTCCCGCGGGTCGGCCAGGTCGCCGCTGACGACCACGTGCCCGTCGCCCGGCAGCGCCGCGACCACCGCCTCGGCCGCCGCAACGTCCGCCCGCGCGTGCACCGCGACGGTCATCCCCGCCTCGGCCAGCGCCCTCGCCACGGCCGCCCCGACTCCCCGTGCCCCGCCCGTCACCAGTGCTCCTGTCATGGTCGAAGTCAATCACCCGGCCGAACTGTTATTGACTATCAAGTGATAGTGAGTAACACTTAAGTCATGGACATCACCGTGGTAGGAGCAGGACCGACCGGACTCGTGCTGGCGTGCGGGCTGCTCGGAGCAGAACTTCGGGTGCGGGTGGTCGACGGGGCCGACGGCCCGGCCGTCACGTCCCGCGCGCTCGGCCTCCAACCCCGCGGCGCGGAGGTGCTCGACCGGCTCGGCGCGCTGGGAGACCTGCCGGAGCGGTCGATCGGCATCGCCCGGATCGCCCTCCACGTCAACGGGAAACCGTTGGGGGAGCTGAAGGTCGGGCAGGTGACGAAGCTCGTGAAGCGGCGCGGCCTGATGATCTCGCAGGCCGAGGTCGAGGGGGAGCTGCGCCGTCGGCTGGCCGAACTCGGCGGCGCCGTCGAGTGGGGGACGAGGGTGGTCGCGCTCGACCAGGACGAGCACGGCGTCCGGCTGACGACCGCCGACGGCCGGGAGTCGCGGACGGACTGGGTGGTCGGCTGCGACGGCGCGCACAGCGTCGTCCGCAAGGCCGCGGGCATCGGCTTCCCCGGCGCGCCGCTGGTCGAGCGCTTCCTGCTGGCCGACGTGCACGCCGACCTGCCGCTGGCGCACGACGCCGTCGCGGTCTGGCTCAGCGGCGAGGACATGCTGGCCGCGTTCCCGCTGCCCGGCGGCGTGTGGCGGCTGATGGCGCCCGCGCCCGCCGGGTTCCCCGACGACGGCGACATCGCCGCCGTGATGGCCGGGCTGCTGCGCGACCGGGCGGCCCTGCCGGACGTCGAGGTCACCTCGACCGCGTGGACGTCGAGCTTCCGGTTCCACCGCAGGCTCGCCGACACCTACCGCGCAGGCCGCGTGCTGCTCGCGGGCGACGCCGCCCACATCCACAGCCCGTTCGGCGGCCAGGGCATGAACACCGGCCTGGGCGACGCGGAGAACCTGGCGTGGAAGCTCGCGCTCGTCGCGTCCGGGCACGCCGAGGCGTCGCTGCTCGACACCTACGAGGCCGAACGGCGACCGGTCGCCGAAGGCGTGCTGTCGTCCACCAGCGGCATGACCAGGCTGATCGTCGGCGAATCACCCCTGGCCAGGGTGCTGCGCGACCACGTCCTGGTGCCCATGATGAACCGCGGCTTCGTGCAGAAGGCGATCTGGGAGAAGTCCTCGCAGCTCAAGGTCACCTACCGGGGCGGCCCGCTCGGCGGCGGCCACCGGTTCGAGGGCCCGCGGCCCGGTGACCGCGTCCCCGACCGCCCGTGCGTCCGCGCCGACGGCACCACCACCCGCCTGCACGCCGAACTCGGCTCGCGCTGGGTGCTGCTCGGCGGCGCGGAGCACGCCCTCGTGGCCCGCAAGAGGCTGGGCGAGGACCGCGTCACCGTCCTGCCGACCGGCGGCGACACCGAGCTGATCCGCCCCGACGGCCACCTCGCCTGGCGCGGTCGCGGGGGGCCCGACGCGCTCGACTCCTGGTTGACCGGCATCCTTGGCGCGTGAGCTCACCAGCACCGGGGCTGCGGGAACAGCGGAAAGCCCGAACCAGGAAGGCCATCCAGGAGCACGCGCTGCGGCTGTTCCTGGCCAACGGCTACGACGCCACCACGGTCGAGCAGATCGCGTCGGCCGCCGGGGTCTCGCACATGACGTTCTTCCGCTACTTCCCCAGCAAGGAAGCGGTCGTGGAGAACGACGAGTACGACCCGCTGCTGATCGACCTCATCCGCGCCCAACCCGCCGGGGTCGGCCCGCTCACGGCCCTGCGCACCGCGGTCGTCGGCGGCATCCGCGAGGTCTACGCCACCGACAAGGACGCACTGCTCGTCCGCACCCGGCTCGTGCTCACGACCCCGGCACTGCGCGGCCGCCAGTGGCGCAACGCCGACAGCACCCAGCGGCTGTTCGCCGAAGCGCTCGCCACCCGCACGGACGGCGAGATCACCTTCGAACTCCGCGTCCTCGCCTCGGCGGTGCTCGGCGCGCTGTCCACCGCGCTCACGGCGTGGGTGGACAGCGACGGCGCGGAGGACCTGCCCGCCCTGATGGACCGGGCCTTCGACGCGCTCGGAGACCTGGACTCGTAGCGCGGGACCACCTTTCGACCGAAGGGGTCGACGGCGGGTCGTCAGGGCTCAACCCCGAGGCCGGTTCGGGGTAGCCCCCTGCCCCGGATGGGGCTCCTACCCGACGCGCGCGGGCTCCCGGATCGACAGGATTTCCCCAACACACCAGCAAGCGGGGGAAATCGGAGGATCCGGTGACAGCGACGATGCGGACGGCGACGACCGTGGCGGCCAGGGCCGTTGGCGTGACCAAGGTCTACGGCTCGGGGGAGGCGGCGGTGACCGCGCTCGACGGCGTGTCCGTCGAGATCGAGCGGGGGCGGTTCACCGCGATCATGGGTCCGTCGGGGTCGGGCAAGTCGACGCTCATGCACTGCCTGGCGGGGCTCGACGACGTCGATGGGGGCGAGGTGTTCGTCGGGGCCACCAGGGTGACGGGGTTGAAGGACAAGGGCCTCACGGACCTGAGACGCACGAAGGTCGGCTTCATCTTCCAGCAGTTCAACCTCCTGCCGACGCTCACCGCCGAGGAGAACATCGTGCTGCCGCTGGCGATCGGCGGCCGCAAGGTCGACCGCGCGTGGTTCGACACGGTCATCGACACCGTCGGCCTGCGCGACCGGCTGAGCCACCGGCCCACCCAGCTCTCCGGCGGCCAGCAGCAGCGCGTGGCGTGCGCCCGCGCGCTGGTCAGCCGTCCCGAGGTGGTGTTCGCCGACGAGCCGACCGGCAACCTGGACTCGACGTCCGGCGCCGAGGTGCTCGGGTTCCTCCAGCGGTCCGCGCAGGAGTTCGGCCAGACCGTGGTCATGGTGACCCACGACGCGAACGCCGCCTCCTACGCGGACCGGGTGATCTTCCTGGCCGACGGCCGGATCGTCAGCGAACTGGTCGAGCCGACCGCCGAGGCCGTCCTGGACACGATGAAGCACCTCGACGGCGTGGTCGCGCGATGATCAGGGCGACGCTCAAGAGCCTGCTGGCGCGCAAGCTGCGCCTGCTGCTGTCCGGACTCGCCGTCGTGCTCGGCGTGATGTTCGTGTCCGGCTCGTTCGTGCTGACCGACACGCTCGACCGGTCGTTCAACTCGCTGTTCTCCAGCGTCTACACGGGGGTCGACGCCCGTGTCAGCGCGAAGCCCAAGCTGGACGGCGGGGAAGGCGGCCCCGACTACGCGGTCGAGACCCTGCCGGCGTCCACGGTGGACGCCGTGCGCGGTGTCGACGGCGTGCGCGCGGTGGTCGGCGACGTGGTCGGCCCGGCCCGCGCGATCGGCAAGAACGGCAAGGTCCTCACCACCAGCGGCGCTCCCCGGATGGGCGACGCGTGGGCCGAAGACCTGTCGGGCCAACGGGTCCTGCGCGAAGGCCGAGCCCCCACGGGCGCGAACGAGGTCGTGCTCGGCGGGTTCCTGGCCAAGTCCGGCGGGTTCTCCGTCGGCGACGACGTCGCCGTGCTCACCGCCGCGCCCAAGGAGATGTTCAAGGTCGTCGGCGTCTTCGGCTACCAGGGTGGCCGCGACTCGCTCGGCGGCGAGATGAGCATCAGCTTCAGCCCCGCCACCGCCCACCGCGTGCTGCTCGGCGAGCCCGACACCTACAGCTCGATCACGGTCCAGGCGGCCGACGGCGTGTCGCAGGACGTCCTGCGCGACCGGGTCGCCGCCGCCGTGGGCACCGACCTCCAGGTGAAGACCGGCGCGGAGCTGGCGAAGGCGCAGACCGACTCGATCGGCGAGGGCCTGAAGTTCTTCAACTACATCCTGCTCGGCTTCGCCGGGATCGCCCTGTTCGTCGGCACGTTCATCATCTTCAACACGTTCTCGATCATCGTGGCGCAGCGGACCAGGGAACTCGCGCTGATGCGGGCCATGGGGGCGAGCCGCAAGCAGATGATGACGTCCGTGGTGCTCGAAGCGTTGGTGATCGGCGTGATCGCCTCGGTCGTCGGCCTCGGCGCGGGCGTCGGCGTGGGGGCGCTGCTCGCCAACCTGTTCGCCACGTTCGGCGGCGGCAGCCTCCAGCTCGCGCCCATCGGCCTGCCCGCCGCCGCGGTGATCTCCTCGTTCGCCGTCGGCATCGTGGTCACGATGGCCGCGTCGGTGTTCCCGGCCGTCCGCGCCTCGCGGATCGCGCCGGTCGCGGCGATGCGCGAGGCCGCCACCCCGGACCGGCCGCTCACCAAGCCGACCGTCGCGGGCGCGGTGCTGTCCGCCGCGGGCGGCACGCTGCTGGGCCTGGGGCTCGCGAACGCCGTGCTGTGGATGGTGTTCTCCGGCATCCTGGTGGCGTTCCTCGGCGTCGCGCTGCTGACCCCGTTGATCAGCAAGCCGGTCGTGGCCGTCATCGGCGGCCTGCTGTCCTGGTCCATGCCCGGCACGCTGGGACGGCGCAACTCCGCGCGCAACCCGCGCCGCACCGCCATCACCGCCGCCGCGCTGATGGTCGGCATCGCGCTGATCACCGGCGTGAGCATCATCCTGACGTCGGCCACCGCCAGCATCACCAAGGTCGCCGACACGCAGATCTCCGCCGACCTGATCATCTCCGGCGAGCAGGGGGCCACGTTCGAGCCCGCCGTCCTGGACGAGGTGAAGGCCACGCCCGGCGTCGAGTCGGCCTTCGGGTTCTACTCCGACTACGCCGCGGTGAACGGCGAGCAGCAGTACCTCCAGGCCGTCACCGACTTCTCCGCGTGGCAGCGGCTGTTCGGCCTGAAGGCCACGGCCGGGTCCTTCGACGGCGCGACCGGCAGGACCGCCGCGGTGGCCGAGGACACCGCGCGGGAGAAGGGCCTCGCCGTCGGCAGCACGGTGACCGTGCAGCTGAGCAAGGGCGAGCAGCAGGCCTACACGGTCGCCGTGGTCTACGCGAAGAACGGCGCCATGGACGGCATCCAGCTCTCCGCCGCCGCGGCGGCCGACTTCTCGCAGGCCAAGCTGACCGACGGGTTCGCCAAGACCGCCGCGGGCACCCCGGTGGCCGACGTGCGGAAGCGGATCGAGCCGCTGTTCGCGGACAACCCCGAGGTGTCGGTCCAGGACCGCAGCGCGTTCGTGGAGCAGCAGGCCGCGCAGCTCGACACCGTGCTGCTCATGGTGCAGATCCTGCTCGCGCTGGCGATCCTGATCGCCGTGCTCGGCGTGATCAACACCCTGGCCCTGTCGGTCATCGAGCGGACCCGTGAGCTCGGGCTGCTGAGGGCCATCGGCATGCGCCGGTCGCAGGTCATGCGGATGATCACCGTGGAGTCGGTGGTGATCTCGGTGTTCGGCGCGCTGCTCGGCCTCCTGGTCGGCACGGGCCTCGGCGTGGCCACCGTGGAGGCGCTCAAGGACCAGGGGATCACCGAACTCGGGTTCCCGTGGGCGCAAATGGGTACCTACCTGGGGGTGGCGGCGGTGGTCGGCGTGGTCGCGGCGATCCTCCCCGCCATCCGGGCGGCGCGCCTCAACGTGCTGAACGCGATCTCGTACGAGTAGGTAGGGTGGCTGGAATGTCGTTGCGGCGCAGGATGTCCGAGTACGACGGTGAGGCGTGGGACGCCCTCATCGCGAGCGAGCGGCCGTCCGAGCGCTCCTTCCTCCCCGCCGTGGTGCGGAACCGCCTGCAGAAGACCGGTGAGGTCGCCAAGCGCCGGATCGACATGATCCCCGGCTCCGAGCAGTTCCAGGGACTGCTGATGAAGGCGCTCGGCGGCTTCACCGACCTCGGCTCGCGCGCCGCGCGGGCCAGCGTCCGGTCCGGCGCCGTGCTGAAGGCCTACCAGAAGCGCGGTCACGCCGTGGAGACGATCGAGGACATCCGCAAGCTGCCGCTCAGCGAGATGGACAAGGTGAAACCGCGGCTCGACATCGCGTACATCACCGCGTCCACCGTGCAAGGTGCCGCCGCCGGGCTCGCCGTGTCCGGCGGCGAGCTGCTGGGGGTCGCGAGCGGCGGCGCGCCGGGCGCGGGCGTCGTGGTCGGCGCGATGGCCGCGGACGCCGCCGCCGTGCTGGTCGCGAGCCAGCGGGCGGTCGCGCACGTGGCCGCGTACTACGGCTACGACCTGGCCAGGCCCGAGGAGCAGATGTTCGCGCTGGGCGTGCTGAACCTCGGCACGTCCTCGGACGTGACCAAGGCGGCGGCCTACCTGGAGCTGAACAAGCTGGTCCAGGGCCTGGCCCGCAAGCACACGTGGGACCAGCTGCGGCAGAACGTCGTCACCAAGGTCGTCGAGCAGGTCTACGCCCAGCTCGGCATCCGCCTCACGCAGCGCAAACTCGGCCAGGCCGTGCCCGTCGTCGGCGTGCTGATCGGGGCGGGCATGAACGCCAAGACGCTGTCGCGGGTCGTGGACGACGCCGAGCACGCGTACCGCAAACGGCACCTCCAGGAGAAGTACGGCATCGTCGAGGACGTGCCCCAGCCGACCGTGACGGCGGAGCGCGACGACACGATCCCTATCGTGGACATCCTGGACGCGGAGATCGTCGAGGCGGAGCCCGACGTGTCGCCTTGACCTCGGTGGGCGCGTGGGGGTCTGCTCTACCCGCAGCCCACAGCGAGGAGAACACCCGTGGCAGTCCACCCGCGCGCCGGTCAGCCCGCGACGCGAGCCGACCTGGTCGACGTAGCGCACCTGGTCACGTCGTACTACGCGGAGCACCCGGACCCGGCGGTCGCCGAGCAGCGGGTCGCGTTCGGCACCTCGGGGCACCGCGGGTCGGCGTTGAAGATCGGCTTCACCGACGACCACATCGCCGCCGCCTCGCAGGCCGTGTGCGAGCACCGGGCGCGCGCGGGCGTCACCGGTCCGCTCTACCTGGGCCGCGACACGCACGCCCTCTCGGAGCCCGCGTTCGTCACGGCGCTGGAGGTGTTCGCCGCCAACGACGTGCAGGTGCTCATCGACAGCCGTGAGGGCTACACGCCGACGCCCGCCGTGTCGCTGGCGATCCTGGTCCACAACGCGGGCCGGACCGACGGCTTCGCCGACGGCGTCGTGGTCACGCCGTCGCACAACCCGCCCGAGGACGGCGGCTTCAAGTACAACCCGCCGGACGGCGGCCCGGCCGACTCGACCATCACCAAGGGCATCCAGGACCGCGCCAACGAACTGCTCGAAGCGGGCCTGGTCGGCGTCAAGCGCGTCCCGCTCTCGCGGGCGCGCCAGTCCGCCAAGCCGTTCGACTTCCTCGGCCTGTACGTGTCCGAGTTGCCGTCCGTGGTCGACCTGGACGCCATCCGCTCGGCGGGCGTGCGCATCGGCGCGGACCCGCTGGGCGGCGCGAGCGTCGCGTACTGGTCGGAGATCGCCGACCGGCACGGCATCGACCTCACCGTGGTCAACCCGGTCGTGGACGCCACGTTCGGGTTCATGACGCTCGACTGGGACGGCCGCATCCGGATGGACTGCTCCTCGCCGTACGCGATGGCGTCCCTCATCGAACGGCGAGCCGAGTTCGACGTCGCCACCGGCAACGACGCGGACTCCGACCGGCACGGCATCGTCACGCCCGACGGCGGCCTGATGAACCCGAACCACTTCCTCGCCGTGGCGATCGACTACCTGTACTCGCACCGCGACGGGTGGTCCTCGTCCGCGGCCATCGGCAAGACGATGGTCAGCTCGTCGATCATCGACCGTGTCGCCGCGTCGTTGGGGCGGCGGCTGGTCGAGGTGCCCGTGGGGTTCAAGTGGTTCGTGCCGGGGCTGCTGGACGGCTCCATCGCCTTCGGCGGCGAGGAGAGCGCCGGGGCGTCGTTCCTGCGGCGTGACGGGCAGGTGTGGACGACCGACAAGGACGGCCTGATCCTGGCGCTGCTCGCGTCGGAGGTCATCGCCGTCACCGGCAAGACGCCCTCGGAGCGGTACCGCGAACTGACGTCCTCCCTGGGTGACCCGGTGTACGCCCGCATCGACGCGCCCGCGACCCGTGCGCAGAAGGCGGCCCTGGGGGCGCTGTCGCCTTCGCAGGTGGCCGTGGAGGAGATCGCCGGGGAGAAGATCCTCGACCGGCTGACCAACGCGCCCGGCAACGGGGCCGCCGTGGGTGGGTTGAAGGTCGTGACGGAGTCCGGCTGGTTCGCCGCTCGGCCCTCGGGGACCGAGGACGTGTACAAGCTGTACGCGGAGTCGTTCAAGGGGCCGGAGCACCTGGCGCGGTTGCAGCAGGAGGCGCAGACCGTGCTGGACGGGGTGCTCGGGTCGTAGAGCGGGGTGGGGTGCTCCCTAGGCGCACTTCTCGTCCAGCGCGGGGTCCGTCCCGAATGCTGTCCCGCAGGCCGTGCTCGGTGGGGGCATCATTCGGGACGCGCTGGAGCCATGCTCGGAGGGCGGATCGTCGATCGCTGACGCTCGTTGTCGGTATCCGGCGACCGCCTCGACCTGTTCGGCGCGGTTCTGGAGGTGACTCCGGACTTCCTGGTCGGCGACGCGAAGCTTTGGTCGCTGGGGGAAGGTTGCCTGTACCACCGCAACCGCAAGTCCACGAGAGCGTCAACGCTGCGCACGCGGCACGCGCAGGTCAATCTGCCACCCCACAAGCTGCGCGGCGGACGCTGTCGCGGCCGCCGCGCAGTCGGAACTGCGGGTCAGTTCACCTGGTAGGCCCTGATGACCGTCTGGGTCACCGTGTTGCCGTCCTGGTCCGCGGCGTTCGCGCGCAGCGACACGAACCCGGACGCCGGGTTCTGGATGACCGCTGACCAGGTGTCGTTCACGTGCTGCACCGGCACCCGCTGCCAGGTCTGCCCATCGTTGTGGGACACCTCGACCTGCTTCGGCTCGGCCTTGCCGCCCTGTGAGCCCGGCTGCCGGTCGACGCGGAACGGTACCGAGAACAGCGCGTTGGCGGGCGCGTGGTTCGTCAGATCGAGTTCGGGATCGAAACCGATCGACAGCAATGGCAGTGGTGTGGCGGCGGTGGTGTGCCCGGACCGGAAGCCCCATTCCGCGCTGACCTTTGTGGACAGCGGCCATCCCGTTTTGCTTCGGCTCGCCTCGGCGGTGAGCCGGTAGTTCGCCGCGTCCACGGGCACCGTGAACTGCCCGCTGCCGGGTTGGCCGCTGCGGGCGATCTCCTTGCCGTCGACGTAGAGCACGGTGTCGCCTGTGTCCCTGGAATCGGGGAACCCGGAGTGGCCTGCCGAGTCGGAGAACAGCGGCAGCCGGGTGTTGATCTTCTCGCCCGCGCGGTACGCCAGGTGCGGCTCGGTCGACAAGAAGGCGACCGGCCCGGTGACACCCGGCCCGATCACGGCCTTGCCCCAGTCCCCAGTGGCCTTTTGGCCGGGCTTGAAGGTCCGCTTGGCGGCTTCGTAGTGCTGCGCGGCACCGCCCGCCAGCACGTTCACGGAGTTCGCCCAGGTGGCAGGGGAGTAGTACTCGGTCCGCTCATGGGGAAGCGGAGTCGCCGTCGACTCCAACCCGCCCTCCAGGTCGTACTTCCCGTCGGTGGCGAACATCGTCGTGTAGCCCACACCGTCCACGGGCGCTCGGTAGGTCGCCTTCACAGTGGCCAGGTCGCTGTTGCGCGGCCGGTAGGTCACGTTCGCCGGAATGTCCCCGTAGCTGGGGAACACGAGCTCGTACCGGTACGGGCTCACGGGCAAGCCGGTCAACGTCACGGACGCGTTCGGCAACTTCGCCAGCCGAGCGCCCTCGGGGCCGAACGTGGCCGTCAACGGGAGTGGCGGCGCCTCCATCAACCGCACGGAGC
>DATMCA010000215.1:0-2298 GCA_035559015.1 Umezawaea sp.
GTGACGATGACCCTGCTGACCCGCTGAGGGGGAGTCTCCCGTGCGCGTGCTGTTCGTGTCCCTGCCCTCGCTCGGCCACCTGTTCCCGCTGATCCCGATCGCCTGGGCGGCACGGGCCGCGGGCCACGAGGTGCTGGTGGCGACCTTCGGCGAGGGCCTGTGCGCCGCCGACGCCGGACTACCGGTGGTGGACATCGCACCGGGGATGACGCAGCGCAGCCTCTTCGTCGACTGGGTGACCAGGAAACCCGACCTCCACCACCGCATCTCCTCGGGCGAGGAGTCGCAGGACCTGGAGGGCGCGATGTTCGGCACCTGGGGCGAGTGGGTGGCCGACGGGGCGGTCGCGCACGCCGCGGCGTGGCGGCCCGACGTCGTGGTGCACGAACGCCTGGCACCGTTCGGCAGGCTCGTCGCGGGTGCCCTGGACGTCCCGTCGGTGCGGCACGACCTGGGCATCGAGCACGGCAGGCTCGCCGGGCAGCTGCGGCACATGTCAGCCGCCCTGGCCCGGCACGGCGTGCCCGACCTGGTGGACGACTCGCCGTGGATCGACATCGCCCCACCCAGCCTCGCGCCCTCAGGCCGGGACGGGTGGCTGATGCGCCCGGTGCCCTACAACGGCGGCGCGGTGCTGCCCGACTGGCTCACCCGGCCCTCGGAGCGACCCCGGATCGCGGTCACCGTCGGCACCCTGGTCGGCAAGCGACGCGACGGCATCGACCTGCTGGAGCGGATCACCGGGTTCGCGCCGGAGGTGGACGCGGAGTTCGTGATCGCCGTCGACCCGCACGACCTGGCCAGGCTCGGCGACGTGCCGCCGAACGTGCGCGCCGAGGGGTGGGTGCCGCTCAACGCCCTGCTGCCCACGTGCGCCGCCGTGGTGCACCACGGCGGATCCGGCACCCTGTACACCGCGATCGACGCGGGCGTCCCGCAGCTGGTGATGGCCCACGACGGCGCCTCCGACCGGCCGATCAACGCGGCGGCGGTCGTGGAGCGAGGGATCGGCCTGTCCTGCGCCACCGACGAGATCGACGCGGACATCGTCCGGCAGGTGCTCGACGACGACCGGTTCCGGGCCGCCGTGGACGAGGTGCGGGCCGAGATGGCCGCGATGCCCTCCCCGGCCCAGCTGATCACGCGGGTCGAGGCGCTCGTCCACCCCTGAACGCCGGGGCAGTGACCGGATCGGGTCCGTCGACACGGGTGACGGGCACCGTTGCGCATTCCGGCGACGCCCAACAGGGTGAGGGTCATGGAGCTGCCCGACGGTTTCCCCGCGCCCGCCCGCCGTGCCCTCGACACCGCCGGGTACACCACCCTCGACGACCTGACCGGGGTCACCGGCGCCCAACTGCTGCGGCTGCACGGGTTCGGGCCCAAGGCGCTGCGACTGCTGCGCGAGGAACTGGCCGCGCGCGGCCTGGACCTCGCCGGTCAGTAACCGATGTCGTCGGCGACCGTGGACATCGGGACGCACACGACACCGTCGAACGCGCTGCGCGGGGCGACGTGCTGGTAGGCGCCGTGCATCCGGAACCTCACCGGCCCCTCCGGCGCGCCCCGCAGGTCCGCGAACACCGGACCGAACCCGGCCAACGCCTCCTCCAGACTCCCCGGCTCGGGCCCGGCCAGCGGCGCGGGAGCGACGGTGAACCCGAACGGGGCCGTGTCGTCCAGGCTCATGTCCGCGGTCTCACCACCGACGCTGGTGAACCCGATGGCGTAGTAGTCCCCACCCAACGCGGTCGCGAGGTGCTGACCCATCGGCAGCGCGGAGGGGAACCCGTTGTGGCTGACCGGCACCCGCTGCACGTGCGCGTTGTGCGCCGCGACGACGACCCGGGCACCGCGGTCGACGTGCCAGCGCACCGAGTCGGCCAGGTACACCTCACGGGCCGAGGTGTCGGCGGGCAGCCCGCACCCCGCGTAGAGCTCGGCCATGGCGCGGAACGTGTAGTCCGTGCTCACCGCCCCGGCCAGCCGGTGCACCGCCACGTCGAACGCGGCCTGCCCCACCCGCGCCACGTGCAGCGGCTCCACCGAACGGAACCGCACCAGTAATCGCGCCAACGCGGCGCTCAGGGCGTCCTGCTCGACGACACCGATGCGCGCCCACGCGGGAGCCGCCAACGCCATGGACGTCGACCCGAACCGACCGGCGATCTCCCGGGCCACGTCCAGCAGCGGCAGCACCTCGGGGTCGGCCGAGCGCAGGTAGTCGGCGAGCGGGTCGAGCGCGGGCAGCGCAGACCCGCCCGCGGCCGGGATGTCGATACCCGCGAACCGCACCCG
>DATMCA010000216.1:0-2635 GCA_035559015.1 Umezawaea sp.
CGCACTGGGCAGGTAGTGCGCCGAAACCAACCTCGGCCACCCCACCGGCGAGTCCGAAGTGGACCACCCTTCCCGAGGCCGGGTGAAGGCGAGCACCCAAACGCTCCCCTTCTTGCACGGCACGTCCCCCAACCTCAACCCCCCGATGTCCGCCAACTTCGACACCAGGTCCGGGATCACCCCACCCTGCGACGACACCACCGGCACGCCGTCGTCCCCGACGATCTCCAGGAACCGCACCAACCCGGCATCCCGGTCCGGCCAGTACCCCTCCTCGGACAACCGCGGCTCCCGCCGAACCGATGTCCGCAGGTCGTCGGCGACACCCTGCACCGTCTGCACGCACCGGACCCGTGGCGCGGCGTACACCCGCCCCGGCCCGAACAGGGGCAGCAGCGACCGCACGGCTTCGGCTTGCCGCCACCCGGCCGAGCTCAACGGGCGGAGGTCGTCGTTGCCCGGCCAGTTCTCCCGCTTCCCGGCCTTCGCGTGCCGCACCAGCAGCACCGTCTTCAGGGCCACCGGCACCAGCGCGAACGCGCCGAGCACGTCCCGGTCCAACGGCCGTGTCACCAGCGCCGCCGCTTCGGCGACGGGCAGCCACCGCAGTTCGTCCGACTCCCCGTTGGGCACGAACGAGCCCCACAGCGCGCGAGCGCTGAAGTAGTCGACGACCTTGGGGCGGCCGAAGGCCTTGTAGTGCACCTGGGACACGTGCCTGCCGAGGACGGCGTGGTAGCCGGTCTCCTCGAAGACCTCGCGCACGGCCGCGGCGGGCACGGTCTCGCCGGAGTCCAGCTTGCCCTTCGGGAGCGACCAGTCGTCGTAGCGGGGCCGGTGGACGACGGCGACCTCGACGGCCCCGTTGTCGTCCCGCCACAGCACCGCACCGGCCGCCCGAATGGTGTCGGTCGACAACACGCGTCTCCTTAGGATGTGCTCACGCCCTGCGCGCGGTGTCGGCGCAGCATCTCGGTCTGGTGGTCGCGCACCACCGTGCCGTCGGAGGGGGACGCGTCCCACTCGCCGTCCGACCGCAGCACCCAGCAGCGGGTGGCGGGTTCCAGCGCCGATTCGAACATGTAGTCGAGCTGGGCGGTCAGCTTCGGACCGGTGACGCGCAACTGCACCTCGACCCTGCGGTCCAGGTTGCGGTGCATCATGTCAGCGCTGCCGATCCAGTGCTCGTCCGCCCCGATGAAGTGGAACACCCGCGAGTGCTCCAGGAAGCGACCGAGGATCGAGCGGACGTGGATGTTCTCGCTCAGGCCGCGGATGCCCGGCTTGAGCGCGCAGACGCCGCGCACCACGATGTCCACCCGCACGCCGGCCTGCGACGCGCGGTACAGGGCGTCGATGACCTCCTCGTCCACCAGTGAGTTCACCTTGATCCGCACACCGGCCGGGTGACCAGCGCGGGCGAGGTCGATCTCGTCCTGGATGCGCTCCACGATCCCGCGCCGCACGCCGTAGGGCGCGACCAGGATGCTGCGGTAGTTGTCCTGCCTGGCGTAGCCGGTGAGGACGTTGAACAGGTCCGTGAGGTCCGCGCCGACCGACGGCTCGGCGGTCAGGATGCCGACGTCCTCGTACAGCCGCGCGGTCTTCGGGTTGTAGTTGCCCGTGCCGATGTGGCAGTAGCGGCGGATCGTGGAACCCTCCTGGCGCACGACCAGCGACGTCTTGCAGTGCGTCTTCAGGCCGACGAGCCCGTACACGACGTGCACGCCCGCCTTCTCCAGCTGCCGCGCCCACTTGATGTTCGCCTGCTCGTCGAACCGCGCCTTGATCTCCACCAGCGCCACGACCTGCTTGCCCGCCTCGGCGGCGTCGATCAGCGCGTCCACGATCGGCGAGTCGCCCGACGTCCGGTACAGGGTCTGCTTGATCGCCAGCACGTGCGGGTCCGCGGCGGCCTGCTCGATGAACCGCTGCACGCTCGTGGAGAACGAGTCGTACGGGTGGTGCACCATCACGTCGCCCTCGCGCAGCGTCGCGAACACGCTCTTCGGCGTCTCGCGCTCGCCGAACGCCGGGTGCGTCGCGGGCACGAACGGCGGGTCCTTCAACGCCTTGCGGTCCAGGCTGTACAGCTGGAACAGGCACGACAGGTCCAGCAGACCCGGCACCTGCACGACGTCGTCCGGATCCACCTCCATCTCGCGCAGCAGCAGTTCCAGCATGTGCTCGGTCATGTCGTCCGCGACTTCCAGCCGCACCGGCGGGCCGAACCGGCGGCGCGCCAGCTCGCGCTCCAACGCCTGGAGCAGGTCCTCGTCGCGGTCCTCCTCCACGTCGAGGTCCGCGTTGCGGGTGACCCGGAACGCGTGGCACTCGATGACCTCCATGCCCGCGAACAGCTCGCCCAGGTGCGCGGCGATGAGCTGCTCCAGCGGCAGGAACGTCGCCGAGCTGCTGGCGCGGTCCGCTTCCACGCGCACCAGCCGCGGCACGTTGTCCGGCACCTTCACCCTGGCGAACCGCTCGGTGCCGCCCTCCGGGTCCCGCACCGTCACGGCGAGGTTCAGCGACAGCCCCGAGATGTACGGGAACGGGTGCGCCGGGTCGACGGCCAGCGGCGTCAGCACCGGGAACACCTGGTCGCTGAAGTAGTTCGACAGCCGCAGCCGGTCGA
>DATMCA010000217.1:0-4083 GCA_035559015.1 Umezawaea sp.
ACGCCGAGAACCGCGCGCACGGCGACACCGACGAGCGGGACGAGCAGCTCACGGCCCTCGACGACGAGCCGGTCGTCGAGGCCGAGCCCGCCCACGACGAGACCGTCGTGGCGCAGGACGAGCCCGTGCAGCAGAAGCCGACGGCGAACACCGACGACGGTGCGCTCGCCCTGTTCAGCTCCGACGAGGTCGACCAGTTCCGCACCGAGTGGCGCGGGCTCCAGTCCGACTTCGTCGACAGCCCGCGGGACGCCGTGCAGCACGCCGACCAGCTGGTCGCGCAGGTGATGCAGAGCCTCGCCACGACGTTCGCCGACCACAAGAAGTCGCTCGAAGGCCAGTGGAGCCAGGGCGAGCAGGTGGAGACCGAGGAGCTGCGGGTGGCGCTGCGCCAGTACCGCGCCTTCTTCGACAAGCTGCTGACCGTCTGACCGGGTTCTCGAACCTGACCCGTTGTGCGTTCGACCGACCACCGGGCGCACAACGGGTTTTCCCGTGCCCGGATCAGCCGGGGAGTTCGCGGATCTCCATCTCCAGGACGTCGATCTCGTCGTTCACGGCCTCGTCCAGGAGGTCGTCCAGCAGGGCACCGCAATCGGTGTGGACGACCCCGAACGTGGGCACCTTCTCCCACCAGACGGCCGGGTTGTTCCAGAACGAGCCCGAACCCTGGTCGACGCCTTCGAGGCAGCGCAGCCGGGGGTGGTCCTCCGGCAGTTGGCGGACGTACTCGATGAACCGCGCCAGCGCGCCAGGGTTGCTCACCGGGACCACGCCGTAACCGCGCAGGCAGTCTTCGAGTTCGGCGAGGAACTCCGCTTTGAACGTCACGGCACACCTCGATCCGTCCGCGCCGCTGCGAACGCCGCGCCACTGCAACCCCACAACGGTACCTCCGCCGGGGGCGGGCGAAGCTCCTGCTAACGGGCGGTTGTCGGCCACGAGTCGGCTACGACGTCCGCACCACCGTCCTCAGTGGACGGGGCAGCTCACTTCTCGGCCGTCAACCTGGCCACGAAGCTGAACCGGTCGCCCCGGTACAGGGACCGGACGCGCTCGATGGGCTCGCCTGCGGTGTCGTAGGAGACGCGGTGCAGGAGCAGCATCGGCAGTGCGGGGTTGTTGCCGACGAGCAGGGCTTCCCGCGGTGTCGCCAGCACCGTTTCCAGGCGTTCCTCGGCCTCGTCGAACACGACGCCGAAGCGGTCGGTCAGGCAGGAGTAGAGCGAGGTCGTCGCGTCGAACACGTCGAGCAGGTCGGGGAACCGGGCGACCGACAGGTAGGTCGACTCCAGCCCGATCCGCTCCTCGTCGGCCAGCAGGACCCGCTCCAGGTGGACGACCGGGGCTCCGACGTCGAGCCGGAGGTCGTTCGACAGCACCTCGTCGGCGGGCAGCAGTTCGCAGGTGATCACGTTCCGAGCGGGTTGGACGCCCTGGCGCAGCATGCCCTCGGTGTAGCTGACCAGCGACAACGGTTGCACCAGCTTGGGCGGGGCCACGAAGGTCCCACTGCCTTGGCGACGCTGCAACTTGCCCTCCAGGACCAGTTCACCGACCGCCTGCCGGAGGGTCACCCGCGACACGGAGAAGCGTTCGGCCAGCTCGCGCTCGGACGGCAGCGCGGCGCCGACCCCGAGCGCTTCGACCAACCACAGCAGTTCGGTCTTCACGGCGTAGTAGCGGGGGATCCGACCGTGCTCGGGGATACCGGCACGAACCGGGCCGTCCGCCCGATGAGGGGGGACGCGATGCGTAGCAGTCACGAGCAGTTAGCCTACGTCGCGCACAGTACGCATACGAGTGAAACCAGAGTGTGGACCGTCTCAGGAGGACAGGGTCGGCGGGTCGGGGATCACGTAGCCTGACGGGCCGACGTTGCGTTCGATGACCTTCTTCCACTCGCCGCTGTCGATCATCTTCCGGACCGCCTCGGTGACCTTCTTCTTGCCCTCGGCGTCCCCCTTGCGGATCCCGATGCCGTACTCCTCCTTGCTGAACGGCTTGCCGACCACCCGCAGCAGCTCCGGGTTCTGCGCGGCGTAGCCGGCGAGGATCACGTCGTCGGTGGTCATCGCGTCCGCGTTGTCCGCCAGGACGGCGGTCACGCAGTCGCTGAACTTCGGATACTCAACAAGTTTCACGTTCTTCGCGAACTCGGTCTTCACGTGCTCGGCCGAGGTAGTTCCCTGAACCGAGCACAACCGCAGATTGGCGTCGTTGTTCAACGATTCGGGACCGCTGATCCGACTGTCGTCCATTCGGACCAGCAGATCCTGCCCCGCCAGGAAGTACGGACCGACGAAGTCGATGACTTCCTTCCGCTTCTCCGTGATCGAGTAGGTGGAGAGGATCAGATCGACCTGTCCGGAGGTCAGCAACTTCTCCCGATTCGCGGGCTGAGCTTCCTGCCAGGAGATATCCGTCTCGGCGACGCCCAACTCGTTCGCGATGTAGCGAGCGACGTCGACGTCGATACCCCGGAATGACCCGTCCAGTCTGCGCACACCCAGTCCTGGCTGGTCGAACGAGACACCGATGATCAAACTTTTCTTGCCTGCCACGGAGGTGGCGTCACCGGAGGAACAGGCACCCACGAGAAGCAGCGCGAAACACGCCGCAACCAGGCGCGACAGCAAAACCGGAACCATTCTTCCCTTCTACGGGACCACTTCGGCGGATACACGGCGTCACGTGTCCGGTAATCGAACACATGCGGCGTCAATGGCACGCCGTGCTGGGCGGGAATCTAGGCGGATAAATGTCCCGAGTCCAGAGCTGAAGGCGAGATCGACTTCGGTATCGGTCCAGCGCAACCAATCCGCAACAAGTGGGACGGTGACCGTAATAAGAGAACCGATTACCGTCCGATGCCCGGAGACCGCAATCGTCGGGGTCCGCTGTCGTGGCGGGACGGAGGCGGCCCGACGGTCATCCGAGCGCTGCTGACGAACGCCCCCGCGGCGGACGCCAACACCGGCTCCAGCGCCAGCGACCGGACCTCCGGCAGGTCCTCGGCCAGGGCCGCCAGCCGGAGCACCAGGTCCTCCAGGGCGCCGAGGTCGGCGGGAACGTCGCCCCGGTACCCGGCGAGCAGCGGAGCCGCCTTCGGCGCGCGGACCAGTGCCGCCGCGTCGGTGTCGGTCAGCGGCACGGCCCGGTACGCGCGGTCGCCCAGCAGGTCGCTGACCAGGCCGGACAAGCCGAACGACAACAGCGTGCCGAACGACGGGTCGTCCTGGAGGCCGAACGTGCAGGAGATGCCCTTGGGCGCCATGCGCTGCACGTACGCGCCCGGCTCCCCCGCCACCTCGGTGAGCGCGGTGTAGGCCGCCCGCACCGCTTCCTCACCGCCGAGGTCGAGCCGCACGCCGACCAGGTCGTAGCGGTGCCGCAGCCGGTCGTCGGTCGCCTTCATCGCCACCGGGTAGCCGAGGCCCTCGGCGGCGGCCACGGCCTCGTCGGCCGACGCCACGACCCGGAACGGCACCACGTCGATGCCGTAGCAGGCGAGCAGGCGCACGGCGTTCTCGTCGTCGACCTGCCCCGCGCCTTCGGCCAGCAGGGCCGTGACGAGCGCCGAGGCCTTCCCGGTGTCGATGCCCTCCGGCCTGGTGAACGTGCCCTGGGGAGCCGAACGCCAGCGCGCGTACCGGGTGGCGCGCGACAGGGCGAGCACCGCGCGTTCCGGACTCGGGTAGGACGGCACCGACCCGCGGCCCGGCGCACCGCCCGGACCGGGCACCGCCAACTCGTCCGGCACGCCCTCGACCGCGAGGAACGTCGACGCGATCGGCTTCGCGCTACCGGTCTCCACCACGACTTCGCGCAGCGCGCGGGCGTACGCCGTGCCGGGCACCGCGAGCGGCGGCACGAACACCACGACCAGCGCGTCGGTGTCCTCGCGCAGCAACGCCTCGCGCACGGCGGCGGCGAACTCCTCGGGACCGGTCTGCGGACCGATGTCGACCGGGTCGCCCGCCAGTTCCAGCCCCTGGGCCAGGGCGGTGTCCGCGGCGAGCAGACCGATCGCGGTCGAGTTGCCGACCACCGCGACCCGGTGGCCCGCGGGCAGCGGCTGGT